>JAYSPZ010000106.1:0-5103 GCA_043721815.1 Gammaproteobacteria bacterium
TGAAAATACCAATGGCTTGCTTCGAAGATACTTCCCGAAGGGCTTGGACTTTAGAACCGTGACACAAGAAGCACTTGCACAAGTCGTAAAAAAACTGAAATCAATGGGGTCAGACTCGATTGATTTTACTCCCACTCTATGGTAGCGGGCGGTTTTCCAGAGATATCGTAGACCACGCGGCTGATGCCCGGCACTTCATTGATGATGCGCGTGGATATAATATCTAAAACCTCGTAGGGAAGCTGTGACCAGCGTGCGGTCATGAAGTCGATGGTCTCCACAGCGCGTAGTGCGATAACATAGTCGTAGCGGCGGCCATCGCCCGTTACGCCGACGGATTTTACCGGCAGAAATACCGCAAAGGCCTGGCTCACTTTATCGTAGAGATCGTGCCTGCGCAGTTCTTCGATGAAGAGGGCATCGGCGCGGCGCAGTGTATCGGCATATTCTTTTTTTACTTCACCGAGTATGCGTACCGCGAGTCCGGGGCCGGGAAACGGATGGCGATAGACCATATCCGACGGCAGGCCCAGTTCGATGCCGAGGCGGCGCACTTCATCTTTGAATAATTCGCGCAACGGTTCCAGCAATTTGAGCTTCATGGTCGCGGGCAGGCCACCGACATTGTGATGCGATTTAATCACGTGCGCCTTGCCGGATTTCGCGCCGGCCGATTCGATGACGTCGGGATAGATGGTGCCTTGGGCCAGCCATTTGACGCCGTGCGCCATTGCACCCGCCGCCTGCACATCCGGTTCCATTACCAGCTTTTCCGCCTCTTCGTCAAAGATGTCGATAAACAAGCCGCCGATAATCTTGCGCTTTTTCTCGGGGTCGGCAACGCCTTCGAGCGCCGCGAGAAAACGCTGCCCGGCATCCACGCGAATGACCTTAATGCCCATGTGTTTGGCGAAGGTGGTCATGACCTGTTCCGATTCATGCAGACGCAGCAGGCCATGATCGACAAACACGCAGGTGAGTTGATCGCCGATTGCCTTGTGCAGCAGCGCGGCCACCACCGAGGAATCGACGCCGCCGGACAGGCCCAGCAACACCTGATCGGTACCGACCTGCGAACGGATTTGCGCAATGCTATCTTCGGCAATGTGCTGCACCGTCCACAGTGCGGGGCACGCACAAATATCATGGACAAAGCGTTGCAGTATGCGCATGCCTTGCGGTGTGTGCGTGACTTCGGGGTGAAATTGCAGGCCATAGAAACGACGCGTGTCGTCGCCCATGCCGGCGACCGGCGTATTCGCAGTGGACGCGATAAGCTTGAAACCTTCCGGCAGACGCGTAACGCCATCGCCGTGGCTCATCCAGACATCCAGCAGGCCATAGCCCTCCGGACTGGTGTGATCTTCAATATCGCTGAGTAATGCTGAATGTCCGCGCGCGCGCACCTGGGCATAACCGAATTCGCTGTTCGACGAGCTTTCCACAGCGCCGCCAAGCTGAGCGGCCATGGTCTGCATGCCGTAACAGATGCCCAGCACCGGCACGCCCAGCTCGAACACGCGTTGCGGCGCGCGCGGCGTGGAGTGCAGAGTGACCGACTCGGGGCCGCCGGAAAGAATGATGCCTTGCGGATTAAATTTTGTGATCGCCGCAGCGCTCATATCATAGGCATGGATTTCACAATACACGCCGGCCTCGCGCACACGGCGCGCGATGAGCTGTGTGTATTGGGAACCAAAGTCGAGGATCAGGATGCGGTGGGCGTGGATGTCGGAGGTCATAGGGGAATCACGACTTGGCTTGTTTTCTCATTAGCATGGACATTGCTTAGCAGTAAGCTTGGTACCGCTGACAGATTATTCCCTCTCCCGCCTGCGGGAGAGGGTAGGGTGAGGGTGGCTTCGATTGATCACCCCTCATCCTAACCTTCTCCCTCAAGGGGAGAAGGGACTATTTACTAATCAACGCGGTAATTCGGCGCTTCCTTGGTGATGGCCACATCGTGCACATGACTCTCGCGCATGCCCGCCATCGTAACGCGCACGAACTTCGGCTTGGTGCGCATCTCATCAATATTGTGGCAACCGGTATACCCCATGCTGGCGCGCACCCCGCCCATCAATTGATGTACGATGGCCTGCAGGCTGCCCTTGTAAGGAACGCGCCCTTCGATGCCTTCGGGCACAAGTTTGTCGGCCTCGGATATGCCTTCCTGGAAATAGCGGTCACTGGAAAGTTGACGTGTCATTGCGCCGAGCGATCCCATGCCGCGATAGGATTTGTACGAGCGACCCTGATACAGCTCTATCTCACCCGGCGCTTCTTCCGTGCCGGCAAACATGCTGCCGATCATGACGGAGTACGCGCCCGCGGCCAAGGCCTTGGCAAGATCGCCGGAATAGCGCACGCCGCCGTCGGCGATCAACGGAATGCCGGTGCCGGTGAGGGCCTCGGCGACATTTGTGATGGCGGTGATCTGCGGCACGCCGACACCAGAGACGATGCGTGTGGTGCAGATTGAACCGGGGCCGATGCCTACCTTGACTGCATCGGCACCGGCCTCGACCAGCGCGTGTGCGGCGGCGGCCGTGGCGATATTGCCGCCTACCACCTGCATGGCTGGGTAGTGATGCTTGATCCAGCGCACCCGATCCAGCACGCCCTGCGAATGGCCGTGCGCGGTATCCACGATGATGACATCGACACCCGCAGCGACCAGCGCGGCAACGCGCTCATCGGTGGCCTGTCCCGTACCCACCGCCGCACCGACACGCAGACGCCCGAGACTGTCCTTGCATGCGTTGGGATTTTCCTTGGCCTTCTGGATATCCTTTACGGTAATCAGGCCGCGCAACTGAAACTTCTCGTTGACGACCAGCACCTTTTCGATTCGGTGCTTATGCAACAGGCCGATCACCTCTTCACGTTCAGCCCCTTCGCGTACCGTAATCAGGCGTTCTTTAGGTGTCATGATGCGCGACACCGGGCTGTCGTAGCCGGTCTCGAAACGCAGATCGCGGCTGGTGACGATGCCGAGCAACTCTTCGCCATCCACCACGGGTACGCCGGAGATATTATGCGCACGCGTCAGTTCCAGCACGTCGCGGATGCTCAACTCGGGGGAGACAGTAATCGGCTCCTTGATAACCCCACTCTCGAACTTCTTGACCATGCGCACCTGGTGCGCCTGCTCGTCGATGGTCATATTGCGGTGGATGATGCCGATGCCGCCCTCTTGCGCCAGGGCGATGGCCAAGCGGCCCTCGGTGACCGTGTCCATGGCGGCGGACAGCAGGGGAATGTTTAATTGAATTTCACGGGTAAGCCAGGTTTCGAGCCTCACTTGCAGGGGCAGAACCGTGGAGTGCGCGGGCACCAGCATCACATCGTCAAAGGTAAGGGCATCCTGAACGACACGCATAGGCTGGTTCCAAGGAGTGAAGAATAGCTGGGCATTATAAAATTTTACGGCGGCCAGGTAAACCTGGGCGGTAGTCTAATTAGCGGCTAGAAAGCACTCGATCGCGGCCACAACTCAGGCGCATCGCCATCCCCGGCCAAGTGGACTATTATTGACCCATGTTTGAATACCCAGCCAGCGAAAACCTCGAAGTCTTTTTACAACGCCAGATTTACAGCGTCTCGCGCCTGAACGCCGAGGCACGCGGCCTGCTGGAAGAGAATTTTTCGCTCATCTGGGTAGAGGGCGAACTGTCTAATTTCGCACAGCCCTCCTCCGGTCATTGGTATTTTTCGCTTAAGGATAAGCAGGCTCAGGTGCGTTGCGCCATGTTTCGCCCGCGCAATAGGCTGCTCGGCTTTACGCCGCAGGACGGTATGCAGATCATGCTGCGCGCGCGCGTCAGCCTGTACGAGGGCCGTGGCGAGTTCCAGTTAATCGCCGAGCATATGGAAGAGGCGGGAGACGGCCCGCTACGCCGCGCGTTCGACCTGCTCAAGCAACGCCTGGCAACCGAAGGCCTGTTCGCCGCCGCACACAAAAAACCGCTACCTGCACTCCCGCGCAAGATTGGCGTGATTACCTCGCCCACCGGTGCCGCGCTACGCGATATTCTAAGCTGCCTGCGGCGACGCTTTCCGGCCATCCCGGTGCTGATTTATCCCGTCCCGGTACAGGGCTTGGAGGCCGCAGAGAAGATTACGCGTGCCCTCCAGTTAGCGGATGCGCGCGCCGAGTGCGATGTGCTTATCCTGAGCCGTGGCGGCGGCTCGTTGGAAGACCTGTGGGCCTTCAATGACGAAGGCCTTGCGCGGGCCATCTACGCCTGCTCCATCCCGATAGTCACCGGTATCGGTCACGAGGTTGATTTCACCATTGCCGACTTGGTAGCGGATCGGCGCGCCGCCACACCCACCGCAGCGGCTGAGCTAATCAGCCCCGATCGGCAGGAGTGGCAAGGACTGCTGAGCCGTCTGCACCAGCGGCTACTATTAAGCCTGCAAACGCTGCTGGACCAGCGCAATCGCTCGTTGCAGTGGCTGGAAAGACGTTTACAGCATCCCGGCCAGCGCCTGCGCAATCAGACGCAGCGTCTCGATGAACTGGAACAGCGTCTGCATTACGCATTGCGTTCGACGCACCGGCAGGTTCGCTACCGCCTGGCCGAATTGCGTTCCAGGCTTCAGCACCAAACGCCAGCGCATAGACTGCGGCAGCTTACCGCGCATTGCGAAAACCTGCGCCATCGTATGCAACAAGGATTTAACTACCGCTTGGCTACCAAGCGCGGATACCTGGAAACGCTGGCGCGTGCGCTGGATACCGTAAGTCCACTGGCGACACTGGCCCGAGGCTATGCGATTATTCAACACCTGCCGGAACGGACGGTCGTGCGTTCGACGCACGGTGTTACCCTTGGCGAACTGATTGAGACCCGTTTAGACGACGGCAGGCTCTGGTCAACGATTGATAAAATACATCATGATTAGACTTCAAGCTATTGTTTTAATTATTTTTTCATACAGTGTTTACGCAGCACCGTTACCCGTTTCCAGCCCCGTCCCCGGCGGCATCGCAGTCCTGCCGTTAGACACTGTTTTGAGTAACACAGAAACACCCCCTCCCGTCCGGCTTAAACCGCCAAAGGCCTTTTACGAGGGCAAACGCGTGATGGTCATACG
>JAYSPZ010000107.1:0-11113 GCA_043721815.1 Gammaproteobacteria bacterium
TTATTCCCCAAGGCGCAGGTGACCATCGGCCCGGTGATTGAAGACGGCTTTTATTATGACTTCGCCTTCGAGCACCGCTTTACGCCGGACGACCTCGCCGCCATCGAAGCAAAGATGCAGGAAATCTCGTCGCGCGATTTGCCGGTATCGCGCTCGGTGCTGTCGCGCGAGGAGGCGATCACATTTTTCCGTGGTCTGGGCGAGGAATACAAGGCGCAGATCATCGAGAGTATCCCGGCGCACGAACCGCTTTCCTTGTACAAGCAAGGCGACTTTATCGACCTCTGCCGCGGCCCGCACGTACCCAACACCGGCAAGCTCAAGGCCTTCAAGCTCATGAAGCTGGCCGGCGCCTATTGGCGCGGCGACTCCAAAAACGAGATGCTGCAACGCATCTACGGCACTGCGTGGCTCACCGAGAAAGACCTCAAGGCCTATCTGCACCGCCTGGAAGAAGCCGAAAAACGCGACCATCGCAAGCTCGCCAAACAACTCGATCTGTTCCACATCCAGGAAGAAGCACCGGGTATGATCTTCTGGCACGACAACGGCTGGCGGCTCTACCAGGAAGTTCAGCAATACATGCGCGGCGTGATGCGCGACAACGGTTATCAGGAGATTCGCACCCCCGAACTGGTCGATCGTTCACTGTGGGAAAAATCCGGCCATTGGGAAAAATTTAGAGACGATATGTTCGTCACGGAATCGGAAAAGCGCGACTACGCGATCAAGCCGATGAACTGCCCCTGCCACATTCAGGTGTATAACCAAGGCTTGAAGAGTTACCGCGACCTCCCCTTGCGCCTCGCCGAGTTCGGCTCCTGCCATCGCAATGAGCCATCGGGCACCTTGCACGGTCTGATGCGCCTGCGCAACTTCGTGCAGGACGATGCCCATATCTTTTGCACCGAGGAACAGATTCAGGACGAGGTGTCGGCCTTTATCGACCTGCTGTTTCAGGTGTACGCGGACTTTGGCTTCAAGGAGATCATCATCAAACTCTCTACGCGGCCGCCGAACCGCGTCGGCGCGGATGAGGTATGGGACAAGGCCGAGCAGGCGTTGGAACTTGCCTTAAACAGCAAGGGCCTGGATTGGGAATTGCAGCCTGGGCAGGGCGCGTTTTATGGGCCCAAGATCGAGTTTTCGCTCAAGGACAGCATCGGCCGCGTGTGGCAGTGCGGCACCATTCAGGTCGATTTCTCCATGCCCGAGCGCCTGGGTTCCTATTACATCGCCGAAGACGGCAGCAAACGCGTGCCCGTCATGTTACACCGGGCAGTGCTTGGCTCCCTTGAACGCTTTATCGGCATACTCATAGAGGAACATGGCGGGGCCTTCCCGGCCTGGCTTGCCCCGGTGCAGGCCGTGGTGATGAATATCACCGATAAGCAGGCGGATTATGTTCGTCAATGCGAGGAAATTCTTAGGAAACAGGGACTGCGGGTTAAATCGGACTTGAGAAATGAGAAGATAAGCTTTAAAATCCGCGAGCATACCATCCAGCGTGTGCCCTATCTCCTGGTCATAGGCGATAGGGAGGTCGAACAAAATACCGTGGCCGTGCGTGCGCGAAACGGCAATGATCTCGGAGCCATGCCGCTCCAAAGCTTTATAGACCGGACGCACGCAGAAATCGTGAGTCATGGCAATCAATGAAGCTTCGCCAGAAAAGGCAAAGGTACGCCCATTTAAGATGGGTTCAATTTTTTGTGGAGGATTAGCATATAGCCGCTGATAGAGAGACTCGTCTTAATGAGGAGATTACTTCCCCGCAGGTGCGCCTGATCGGAAGTAAGGCCGAGCCGCTGGGGATAGTACCGCTTGATGAAGCGCAAAGGCTTGCCCTGGAGGCTGAACTGGACTTGGTGGAGATCGTTCCGAACGCTGAACCGCCGGTCTGCCGCATCATGGATTACGGCAAATATCTGTTCGATCTGGGCAAGAAACAGCACTCCGCCAAAAAGAAGCAAAAACAGATTCAGATTAAAGAGGTAAAATTCCGCCCCGGCACGGAAGAAGGCGATTACCAGGTTAAACTACGCAATCTCACGCGCTTTTTAAACGACGGGGACAAGGCGAAGGTCACGCTCCGCTACCGTGGCCGTGAATTTGCTCACCAGGAGCTCGGGCTTAAGTTGCTAAAAAGAGTTGAGGCGGATCTTACGGAGATTGGTATTGTGGAACAGTTTCCGAGGATGGAAGGACGCCAGATGGTGATGTTGATTTCACCTAAGAAATAATCAAGAGATGCCCGGTTTCTGGTGACAAGATAAGAATCCGGGCACTGTTTTTCTTGCTACTTGTCACTTGTAACTGTTTTTTTAAGGAATTTGTAATGCCAAAAATGAAGACCAACAGCGGCGCGGCCAAACGCTTCAAGCGCACGGCCTCGGGCGGTTTCAAGCACGCGCAGTCGCACCTTAACCATATCCTCACCAAGAAGAGCACGAAGCGTAAGCGTCACCTGCGCAGCACTGAAATGGTGGATGCTTCCGATGTCCCCGGTCTGCGCCGTTTGCTGCCGTATAGCTGATACGAGGTAGAAAACCATGTCCCGAGTAAAACGCGGCGTTACCGCCCACGCCAAACACAAAAAAGTTCTTGACCAAGCCAAGGGTTACCGTGGCGCACGCAGTCGCGTCTTCCGTGTAGCCAAACAGGCCGTCACCAAGGCCGGACAATACGCCTACCGTGATCGGCGCCAGAAGAAGCGTCAATTTCGCGCCTTATGGATCGCGCGTATTAATGCGGCTGCGCGCGAATGCGGCCTGTCTTACAGCCTTCTTATGAACGGCCTTAAAAAGGCATTGATCGACCTGGATCGCAAGGTACTGGCCGATCTTGCTGTATTCGACAAACCTGCCTTTGCCCAACTGGCCGAACAAGCCAAGGCTGCCCACCAGTAGCACCAGCGTTGTTGCGGTATACAACGAGGGGAAGGCCAACAAGCCTTCCCCTTTGCATTTGGGATTACGCATGCACGATTTGAAGACCATCGTAAGCCAGGCGCAGCAGGAGATCACCCAGGCAGAGGATATCTCCAGGCTTGAAGCACTACGCGTACACTACCTGGGGAAAAAAGGCGTACTGACCGAGTATCTCAAATCCCTGGGCAATCTCGCCCCGGAGTTGCGACCCCAGGCCGGCCAGGCGATTAACCGGGCCAAGGACGAGGTACTAACCGCCATCGCGGCGCACCGCTCATCACTGGAAAATAGCGATCTGGAGGCCCGCCTGGGCAGCGAGTCTATCGACGTTACCTTGCCCGGCAGAGGTCAAGCCAGCGGCGGCTTGCATCCGATCACGCTCACCCTCGCACGCATTGAGGTCTTGTTTGCCTCAGTGGGCTTCGCCCGCGCCGAAGGCCCCGAAATCGAAGACGACTATCACAACTTCGAGGCCCTCAACATCCCCGCGCACCATCCCGCACGCGCCATGCACGACACCTTTTATTTCGATGCGCATACCCTGTTGCGCACCCACACCTCACCCGTGCAAATACGCGCGATGATGAACCAACCGCCGCCCCTGCGGCTCATTGCACCGGGTCGTGTTTATCGTTGCGACTCCGACCTCACGCACACACCCATGTTCCACCAGGTCGAGGGCTTGATGGTCGATAAAAACGTCAGCTTTGCCGATCTCAAGGGCATCCTCGATGACTTTCTTCAAGGCTTTTTTGAGCAAGACCTGAAGGTGCGCTTCCGGCCATCCTATTTCCCCTTCACTGAGCCTTCCGCCGAGGTCGATATCGCCTGCGTCATGTGCAAAGGCGCAGGGTGCCGCGTGTGCGGACAAAGCGGCTGGCTGGAGGTTCTAGGTTGCGGCATGGTACACCCTCGGGTATTCCAGAATGTCGGCATCGACAGCGAACGCTATACCGGCTTTGCCTTCGGCATGGGGGTCGAGCGTCTGGCCATGCTGCGTTATGGCGTGAACGATCTGCGCCTGTTTTTCGAGAACGATCTGCGCTTCTTGCGCCAGTTTGCTTAAAGAAACTTATGAATAAGTCCACCCCGAACTTTAAACCATGAAATTCAGCGAACATTGGCTGCGCGGGTGGGTAGACCCCAAGCTCTCCACCCAAGAACTGGCGGCACAACTGACCTTGGCGGGCCTGGAGGTTGATGCCGTGCGGGCTGTGGCGACAGCGTTTGCGGGCATCGTCGTCGGTGAAATCAGCGTGCTTACTCCCCATCCTGGTGCCCAGCATTTGCAAATTTGTCAGGTTAATGTGGGCGATATTCAGCCGCTCACTATCGTGTGCGGTGCCGCCAATGTGCGTATCGGCATGCGTGCGCCCCTGGCCATCGTCGGGGCACAATTGCCGGGCGATGTGTGTATCCAGCAGGCCGTCTTACACGGCGTAGAATCCCACGGCATGTTGTGCTCGGCGGCCGAACTTGGCCTTGGCGAACAGGCCGACGGCCTGCTCGAATTACCAGCGGACACACGCATCGGCGAGGATGTATTTGAATATCTAAGGCTTGACGATGTCACGTTCGAGCTTGGACTTACGCCTAATCGCGGCGACTGCTTGAGCGTCGCCGGCATAGCGCGCGAGATCGGTGCCCTAAATGGCTGCGCCGTGCGAACCGTGCCGATAGAGCCGGTCGCAAGCGGCAGCGCCGACCGCCTGGACATCAGCATCGACGAACCTGAGTGCTGCCCACGCTATATCGGCCGCGTAATCAAAGGTATCAACCCTGCGGCAAAGACACCCTTGTGGGTGACGGAACGCCTGCGCCGCAGTGGAATACGCGCCATCAGCCCGGTGGTGGACATTACTAATTATGTGCTGCTGGAGCTGGGGCAGCCCATGCACGCCTTTGACCTCGCCAAGCTTGATGGCGGCATCTGCGTGCGGCGCGCCAAACCCGGCGAGAGCTTGACGCTGCTCGATGGCCAACAGGTAAACCTGACAGATGACACACTGGTAATAGCCGACCGGCACCAGGCCCATGCCATGGCGGGCATCATGGGTGGACTGAACTCTGCCATCGACGCTACCAGCACAGAGCTATTTCTCGAAAGTGCCTTCTTTACACCGCAACATATCGCGGGCCGCGCCCGACGTTACGGCCTGCACACGGATTCCTCGTTTCGCTTTGAGCGCGGCGTTGACCCAGAGCTGCCGCGCCGGGCCATGGAGCGCGCGACCGCTTTATTATTGGAAATCGTCGGCGGGCAGGCCGGACCGCTGGTGGAAATCGCGCACGATGCCTTCCTTCCCAAGCGCCTGCCCATCGCCTTAAGGGCCGCTGCGATCCAGCGTCTATTGGGCACGGCTATCCCCGCCGCACAGGTGGTCGATATTCTCTCCCGCCTGGGCATGGCTGTGCATGTGAACGAACATGGCTGGCTCGTGACTTCGCCCAGCTATCGCTTCGATATTACCATCGAGGCGGATTTGATCGAAGAGATCGCGCGTCTGACCGGGTACGATCGCTTGCCGACGTGCCGTCCCGTTGCGCCCCTCACAATGGCGACACAACCCGAAGCCACCGTCAACGCGGGCGTGATGCGACAGATGTTGGTTGATCGCGGCTATCAGGAGATCATCAGCTACAGTTTTGTAGACCCTGTCTTGCAGCATTTGCTCGACCCTGAACAGGTGCCGATCGCCTTGGCAAACCCGATTTCCAGCGAGATGTCGGTGATGCGCACCAGCCTCTGGTGCGGACTGCTGCAAGGCCTGATGTACAATCAAAAGCGCCAATTAACACCGTTGCGATTCTTCGAGCTTGGCGTTACATTTATTTCTCAAGCTAATGAAATAAAGCAGGAAAACTATATTGCGGGTGTAGCGACAGGAAGCCTCCTTCCCGAGCAATGGGGCGTAACGCAACGACCCGTGGATTTCTATGATATCAAGGCCGATGTTGAGGCCTTAACGATGCTGACCGGGCTTGCCTCGGACTTTACCTTTAGGCCCATAAAACACCCTGCCCTGCATCCCGGTCAGTCGGCGCAGATCAGCCGCAAGGGTGAGGCCGTGGGGTGGCTGGGCGCACTGCACCCCGCTGTAGAGCGTGAGCTGGGGCTTAGTGAACGCGTCTATCTTTTTGAGCTAAAGGTTTCCTCGCTGCAACACAAAAAAATACCGGCATTTCAGGAGATATCCAAATTTCCACCCATGCGGCGGGATATTGCCATAGTGGTGGATACCGAAGTTACGGCACAAGCCATTAGCGCCTGTATCCATGCAACCGCCCTGGATTTCCCGCTCCAGTTACGGTTATTTGATGTCTATCAGGGAAAAGGCGTTGATTTAGGTAGAAAAAGTCTTGCCTTGGGCTTGACCTTACAAGCGCCTTCGCGCACTCTAACAGACCGGGAAGCCGATGCAGTTATCGATCGGATAGTAAAAAAACTGCATGAAGACCTCGGTGCAACCTTGAGAAAGTGACTATGGCTCTAACCAAAGCCGACATGGTAGACAAATTATTCGATGAACTTGGCCTGAATAAACGCGAGGCCAAGGAAATTGTGGAGATGTTCTTCGAGGAAGTGCGTGCGGCGCTCTCCCGAGGCGAGCAGGTCAAGCTTTCCGGCTTTGGCAACTTTGATCTGCGCAATAAGGGCATGCGCCCTGGACGCAACCCGAAGACGGGCAAGGAAATACCCATTACAGCGCGGCGTGTCGTTACATTCCGCTCCGGCCAGAAACTAAAATCGCGGATAGAGACTTATGCTGGAAGCCAATAATAATAGCGAACTCCCCCCCATCCCCGGCAAACGCTACTTCACCATCGGTGAGGTCAGCGATTTATGTACCGTCAAACCCCATGTACTGCGCTATTGGGAGCAGGAATTTCCCCAGCTTAAACCGCTCAAGCGACGTGGCAACCGGCGTTACTACCAGCGCCACGATGTATTGATGATTCGTCAGATTCGCAGTCTGCTCTACGAGCACGGCTTCACGATTGGCGGCGCACGTCAGCGACTAACAAACGGCGAGGTCAAGGAAGAAGGCGATCACATCCAATTGGCACTGAGGCAAATACGTCAGGAACTCGAAGAAATCAAGGCCATTTTGAAACGGTGACCGCACCCTGCCCAACAGGGTGAGGCGCTAAGCGCCAAACGCCAGCACACGATGTGCGGGCTGGGAATCCGATCGCCCAACAGGATGTTGGTCGGGGCGAGAGGGTGAGCTGCGAAGCAGCGAACGCCCGGCGCTGGGAGCGGCGGGCTGGGAATCTGATCGCCCAACAGGGATGTTGGTCGGGGCGAGAGGATTTGAACCTCCGACCACCTGGACCCCATCCAGGTGCGCTACCAGGCTGCGCTACGCCCCGTTATCGATCATGCAGATGTACTGTTGAAGGGTTGCAAATCATACCCTACCTGCCACTGGATATAAATTAAATTATTCGTTTGCCTGCGCTCAATGGCTGCCGACAGCCTAAGGATTAACTGCCTTCCCGCCGACCGTGCGCCGGGCCTTGAAAAAAACGGTCAGTACCGTACCGCATGCCTCGGCTAACACCCCACCTTCGACAGTGACCCGATGATTCAAGTGCGGAAATTGAAAGGCATCCAGCACACTGCCCGCCGCTCCGGCTTTGGGATCGTGCGCACCGAACACAAGACGTTCGATACGAGCATGCACCAGGGCACCCACGCACATGAGACAAGGCTCCAACGTCACATAAAGCGTGGCACCGTTCAGGCGATAATTGCTGGTGTGGGCCGCGCCCGTGCGCAAGGCCATGATCTCGGCGTGAGCGGTAGGATCGTGGCTGGTAATGGGGCGATTCCACCCTTCACCTACAATCTGATTATCCTTCACGAGCACCGCCCCCACAGGCACTTCACCCTCCTCGCCTGCACGTTCAGCAAGCTTCAGGGCCCGGCTCATCCAATCGGTATCACTCAACATGCGCTTTTACGATTCTCTGATTGCATCGATGCCCGCCGCAAAATATTAGCGCGGTTATGGGCGTGCCGTGTCGGTTCGGGGATGCGATATCCGCCGCCGCATTGCAGGGTAATTGCAAGCGCGCCTTCCAGATCGAGCCGGTGCCCGGGCGATACAAACACCGGCCCCACATTCGTCTTGGTACGTAATGCCGCGCCTACGATTTCGCCTTGATGAAGCATGGGTGTCCACGCGCCGCGTTGCGCTGACGGCTCTTGATATTTACCAACCAGCACGGATTTCGCGCAGCCCAGTGTAGGCCGATCCACACATAAACCGAAATGCGCGGCGATGCCCATGCGGCGGGGATGGGCAATGCCCTGCCCATCGAGCATCACTGCGTCCGGCTCGGTTTTCAATTTCGTCCACGCCACCAGTAATGCCGGTATCTCGCGAAAGGAGAGCAGGCCCGGTACGTAGGGAAATTTTACTTCACTCACGGCCTCGGTCTCTTCGATAATCGTTAATGAGGGTAGGTGCAGCACGACAATGGCGGCATAAATTAGTGGAGAGAATTTGTTGAATGAAACGTCGGCGCCTGCGATGGTACTAACAGGTCCCGCCAGCGATTCGATATGAATCCGCCCGCGCAGTTCGTGCTGCATTTGTACCGCCGCCAGCGGCGACAGATTCCAGTCATGTAAGACCTGATAGCGCGCCATGATCTTAACAATCTCATTTCAGCAATAAGATCAGGATCGATTGATTCTGAATTGCTCTGATTTTCTATCCCCGCCCCTAACCGCCGGCTCGATTCGCCTCTCCACATGCTTTTGAATGCGTTGCTTGAACCGGTCATTTCCTAACACCCAGGCTTTATTGGTCGCTTCTCTTATATCAGTGATTCTTTTTTCAGGAATGTGATGCTTGAATAGCTGGCGGTAGGCAGCCTGACGCTCTTCGTCTGTCTTGCCCAAGCGCCGGTATTCAAGATACGGCGTCACCAAATCATTGGGCTGACCCAAAGCGTTGCGATGATAACTAGACCAAGGATACTCAGACGGATGCGATACTATGCCGGCCCGTACCGGATTTAACTCGATATAGCGCATGCACGTCAACAGGTAAGCCTCGCTATCAATCAAGGTGGCTTTATAGCGGCCTTCCCACAGGGTTCCGCTACGCCGGTAGCAGTAATTGTAATACTGGACGTAGTAGCGCCCTAGCATTTGCATGGCTTTGGGCAGGCTCTGTTCTTCATGCGGTGTGATGAGCAAATGCACATGATTGGTCATCAGTACGTAGGCATAAATATCACAGCCGTGGTGGTCACAGGCTAACTGTAATTTTTCAAGATAGAAACGGTAATCGGCATCGGCACAAAAGATTTCTGTACGATTGTTGCCGCGCAGAATGACGTGTTGCGGTTGGCCGGGAATCACAAATCTAGGTAAGCGCGCCACTGCCTGCCTCCAGCTTCATAGGAATAGACACTGTACTGCGTTTCCAATCCAATATCAATCGAGTCTGACCCCATTGATTCTTTGATTTCTTGATTTCTGCTCTTGACTTCGGGCGAATATAGCGTTTATTCTTCCTATACTTTTTCGGCCGGCTTCGCTCATTACTGCACGCCGAAATAACCATCATCCCTGATTGGGGAGCTTTGCCATGAGTATTCCAGCCGCGTCCTACACGCCGCCCATGGATCTACCGCCGCCGCCAGCCTCGGCCATGAACCCTTATGGCGGTTTCTGGGTCCGGTTCGCCGCCTACTTCGTGGATGGCATCATCATCGGGATCGGCTCGGTGTTGGTCGCCGTGGCGTGGGGTCTTATTGTGGGTTGGCAAAGCGTTTCCGAGTCCAGCGATCTGTTGCCACTGGTTTTGATTGTATTGGGCCAGCTTTACCACGCTTATTTCGTGTCTTCCGAGAAGATGGCGACTCCGGGCAAGCGCCTGTGCGGACTCTATGTGACCAATCTTGAAGGGCGGCGCCTGAGCTTTGGCCGGGCTATGTGGCGGAATATGGCCGCGCTGTTCAGCTACCTGACGTTCTACATCGGCTTCTTCATGGCCGGCTTTACTGAACGCAAGCAGGCCCTGCATGACAAGCTGGCCGGTACCGTGGTGCACCGCCAGCCCGGCAGCTCCGCCGGGGTCGTGATTACGATTGTCATCGTCCTGTTCTTCCTCATTATCGTCGGTGGGATTCTTGCCGCGGTTACGATCCCGGCCTATCAGGACTACATAGTGCGCGCCCAGGTCGCCGGGGTGCTTACGGAAGTCTCGGCGGTCAAGGAGCCGATTGCCAGCTACGCCGCACAAAAGGGTCAATGGCCGAAGACTTGGGAAGAAGTGGAAACGGTCGGAGGCCATAATCCCGTAAGCCGGCTTGGACCCCAGGCACGGGCAATTGTGGAGTATATCCGCCTGGAGGGAGGCGGTTCAGTGGTCAGTTACGTCAAGACTCACGGCAAGGAGGGGCAGATTCGTCTGACTCCTCAGGCGGAGGGCGGAATAGTTACCTGGATCTGCACGGCTGATCCCGCAATTCGCAAATACGTGCCGGCTGCATGCCTGCAATGAGCACAGCAGCCGACGGTGAGTAACTGGCCCGAGTAACCCCAGTCCTAACGGGAGCACGCAATAATGTCCATCACCATGCTGTACTGTACGCCGGCCCGCTGGGTCTGACCTTCTTTATCCGCCGCAGGATCAATCGAGTCTGACCCCATTGATTCCGGCAAATCCCTAATCTAAAGACTCCTGAGATGACTCGCCACTTTAGAGATCACAACGATTGTACCTTATTAACATGCTGATAGAGGAGAAATAGAAATGTTTAATGTTAGGAGCTTTATCACGCTGGGCGCGGCATCAATACTGATGGTTATGCCCCTTTACCTGAAGGCGCAAGCGAATACCCCGCAACCAGTTACGGGATCCACATCCGTACCCGCTACGCCTACAGGGGCTGTCCCTGCAACAGCCACCCCCGCACCCGCTGCACCCACAAGTGCTGCCCCGGCCCCTGCAGCGGCTGCTACGCCCTCGACGCCTGCGGGCCCTGCCGTTGCGCCTGCTGCAACCGCCCCCGCGCCTGCTGCACCCTCCGGCGTCTCCTCGGCGCCTGCAGCGGCTGCTACGCCCTCGACGCCTGCTCCCGCCGCCGCTCCTGCCGTGCTGGCCACCGCAGACGGTGAAAAATCGGGCGTGCGGGTAGAGGTTACTGAACTAAAACGC
>JAYSPZ010000108.1:0-11060 GCA_043721815.1 Gammaproteobacteria bacterium
CGCGTGAGGCTGAGGCCAATGTCGCCGACCACCCCGACCTCCACGCTGTAGCTTGCGTCCACCTCCGCCGGGGACATATCGATGTGGATAATCGTGCGATCGCGTGTCGGATGCCACAGATACGGGTGATATTCGACCAGGTCATAGCCCACACAAATGATTACGTCGGCCTCATTGAAGCCGCAACTGACATAATCACGCGCCTGCAAACCCGCGCTGCCCAAGGCCATCGGGTGCTTGAAAGGAATGGCACCCTTGGCCATGAAGGTATTGGCCACCGGGATGCTGAGTTGTTCCGCAAACGCAGTAAGCTCTGCCGAGGCGCGTGCGCGGATGACACCATTGCCGGCCAACACCATCGGGTGGCGCGCGGCGGAGATCAGCGCGGCGGCGGCCTGCACGCGATCGGCGGGGGGTTCCGGCGTGGTGGCGGACTGCGCACGCAAGGGTACATCGACGATCTCCATGGCCGCGATATTTTCCGGGAAATCGATAAAGCAGGCACCGGGTTTTTCCGCCTGCGCCACCTGGAAAGCCTTGCGCACCACCTCGGGGATAATCTCCGGTTCCAGTATCTGCGAGGCGTACTTGGTGATGGGCTGGAACATATTCACGAGGTCGAGTACCTGATGGGATTCCTTGTGCAGCCGCGTCGTGCTTGCCTGTCCAGCGATGGCCACCAGCGGCGCACGATCCATATTGGCATCGGCCACGCCGGTGACCAGGTTGGTCGCTCCCGGGCCCAAGGTGGACAGGCACACGCCCGCCTGGCCGGTGAGCCGACCGTAGACATCGGCCATGAAGGCCGCGCCCTGTTCATGGCGCGTCGTAATGAAGGTGATCGAGGAGCCGAGCAGCGCGTCCATAATCTCGATATTTTCCTCACCGGGGATACCGAAGATGAATTCCACCCCCTCATTTTCCAGGCACTTGATAAATAATTCAGCAGCTTTCATGATTTTATCCGGGACAACGATACTTGCATGCGGGGCATGGTTAATTGCGCGTTGCAATGTTAGTTTGGCGCGCAATCTTTTATGCTATGGCAGAACTTAACTCGTAAGGGGATGCATCCATGCCAGCAGATAAAATCAACTTAACCCAATTTCTGAACCAGCAATATCTATGCGAATCCTTGACGCTTAAAGAGGTCAATACCCTGCTCGATTATACCGAGCTAGTCAGCTTTAACAAGAAAGACATCATCGCCAATATCGGCGAGGTCGGCGAGGCCTTGTATTTCATCGTGCGCGGCGAGGCGGCCCTGCTCTACGACGAGGGTGGGCAAGAAGTCGAAGTAGGCAGCATGAAGGTAGGTGAACTTATGGGCGAGATGTCGTTCTTCGACCGTCAGCCGCGCTCGGTGCGTATGCGTGCCGTGAGCGATGATACCCAGGTGCTGAAGATCACCCGCGCCAAATACAAACGCCTGCGCGTCGAGCATCCTTATATCGCGGTGAATCTTCTGGAGCACGCGATCATCAGCCTGGACCACTTGGTACGCCGTGTCAGCGTAGACGTGGCCACCCTGGCAAACTATATTTACGGCGGCACGGGGAACAGAAACTAACACGCCGGTAATCCCGGCGTGTAGTAAACCAAGATGCGAAAGTGGTTTAGCGAAGGAAGCTCTGATTTATTCAGAGCTTCCTGCGGCACATGGATGTGCCGCTATTTTTCAAACACACAAGTGTTTGAAAAATGAAGAAAAGAAAAAATCACATTTTTGCTTTTCGTCTCTGAAAATTCCATGGATGGAATTATTCAGAGCTTCCTAAGTTACAAAGCCCCGTAAGAATGCAGGCCCGACAGCCACATGTTCACGCCCAGGAAGGCGAAGGATGTAACGAATAGCCCGATCACCGCCCACCAGGCCATCGGCGCGCCGCGCCAGCCTTTAGTGAGCCGCATATGCAACCAGGCCGCGTAGTTCAGCAGGATAATCAGCGCCCAGGTCTCCTTCGGATCCCACGACCAGTAACCACCCCACGCCTCCGCCGCCCACAGGGCACCCAGAATAGTCGCCAGCGTGAAGAAGCAAAATCCCAGGGCGATGGACTTGTACATGATGTCGTCCAGAATCTCCAGGCTGGGCAGACGCGTCGCCAGCAGCCCCTGCGGGTTGCGCTGCTCGGCGCGGTTGCGCAACAGGTAAGCAACACCGACCATTGCGGCCAGCGAGAACGAGCCGTAGCCGATGAAATTGGCCGGTACATGGATCTTCATCCAGTAGCTCTTCAAGGCCGGCACCAGCGGCTGAATGGCATGCGCCTCGCGCCCGAAGGTATACCACAGCACAAAGGCCACCGCTGCGGTGATAATCAGCAGCACGAAGGCACCGAGCGAGCGCGTCTTGTAGCGGGCCTCGTAATAGAGATAAAGCAGGGCCGTGATGATGGAAAACAAGACGAAGACTTCATACAGATTGCTGACCGGGATATGCCCGATATCGACGTTGATGAGATAAGATTCGCGCCAGCGCACGAGCAGGCCGACCAGGCCCATGGCGGCGGCCGACCAGGTCATGGCCGTGGCCACGCGCGTGGTGAAATCCGAACGCAGAAACAGGCCGGCGAAGTAGGCGACCGTGGCCATCAGGAACAGCGCGCTCATCCACATGATCGCGGACTGGCTGGAGATTAAAAATTTTAGAAAGAAGTTGGTTTCGGCAGGGGCCAGACTGTTGCCGTAAATATTGACGGCCAGCAGGCTCAGCACCGCGACGACAAGCAGGAATGTGCGTGCCGGTTTCCAGTTCCAGCCCAGGGCGATGATGGCTGGCGTGATACCCGACAGGATAATGGTCTCGTAGATATCCATGATCGCGCCGTAACGGTAAAAGATAAAACCCGCCCCGCAGATCAGGAGCGCGGCCCATAGCCAATCAAAGGTACTGAGTGTTTTTAAAAAGGGTGGTTTATCAAAACCGTTTACCATGACCTCATGTGACGCTGCCATAAAAACCTCGTATTACTTTCGGGGAATGCCGCACCGTGTCGCGTGCGGGCCTGCAACGAACGCTTGCTACAATGCCTTCAACCGTCCTTCCAGGCTGTGCTGAAGGGCACTGAACTCTTTATCAAAGCCGATCTGATCGCGGTGACTGGTGCCGGCAAATAAAACCTGGGTCGCGGTACCATCCTGCCGCAGCCAGATCCACAGGCGCCGGTGTGGCAGATAAAACATCAGAAATACACCGATGAGCAGCATGCCAAAGCCGAGATAGACGACATTTTTACCCGGTGCGCGCGTGATTTGCAAGCCGGCGGCCTGGATATGCTCAAAGCCCGTCAGTTGCAGATAATAAAACGACCCGTACTGGGGTATCACGCCCATGGCATTCACGGCATCTTCGAAGAATTGCTGGTTTTCCTGCCCTGCCGCACCGGCGGCTACTGGAGTAGCTTCCTGCGCAAGTACGTCGGCATAGAGCAGGGTGAGCGCCTTTTGCAGCAGGTCGACATAGGCCGTGGCGACCTCTTTGAGTTGGGCCTTGGGCAAGTTGGCTTGAAAATAGCGCGCGACGGCATCGAACCCGCCTTGGTTAAATATTCCCAGCAGGTGTGTCATCACCGACGTTAATCCCTTTTGCACCTCGGGCTTTTGTTCGCCGGGGCCGCCTTGCAGCGAGGCACGGGCTACTTGCGCGGCGATCTCCCCCACTCTCTGCTTGTCGTGCAATACCGCCAGGAAGCGCATAAAACGCTCGATGCCGCCCTTGGGGTCGGCCGGAATCTGGAGATAACTATATTCATCATTCGGGTTATCGCGCACCCCGCTGATGAAAAACAGTCGTCCGTTCTGATCCACCGGCATCATGTAATTTTCATATTCGCGTGCCGTGCCGCCGACATCGCGTACCTTGAAGATAAAGCTGGGGCCCAGGTCGCGGAATTTTTTCCCCGACTCGGGCGGTGCGGGCTTCACATTATAAAAGCGGAAATCATCCAGCTCCACGGTGAGCGGGCCCTGCGGACTATCCAACTTCAGCCTTTTGCTCACCGCGGCCTGAGCCTCGACAGGCGCGGTGCCCGGCTTCAACAAGGGCCAGGCACGCATCTGTAATTTGGAGCCGCCGTCGCTGAAGTTGGCCTGGTAAATCGAATAACCCTTGTAAATCAAGGGATGATTGACGGCGATAGTTTGGCGTAACGGCTGAGTCAGGTCTTTATCGTAAATAATCAGGTCGCTTTCGAAGGATTTGGGCTGACCGCTATCATAATGCTCAATGCGGAAATCTTTCACTTCTACGGAGAAAGGCAGTGCCTGAAGCAGATAACCGTCGCGTACCTTGACATCGATATGCTTGGCCACGCTGCCCTCAGGGATGGATACCTGCCCGCGAAACGATCTGTTACTCACCGGCAAGCGGCTGATCGCCGGCACCTGGGAGGCCGGCAGCGGTCGCGTTTCCACGCGCACCTTGCCCGTGGCCTCGGCAATCTTCAGCAGCATATTGCCGTCCAGTAAACCGCCGATACAGATCACCACGATGGCGATATGGGTGAATAAATAACCCAGCCGATTAGCCGAGCCTTTCATGGCGGCCAGCACGATATGGTCTGCGTGCTGCTTGGGGCGCAGACGGTAGCCGTACGATGTCAGATGTTGGGTGACTGCGGCCGCCACGGCGGCATTTTCCTGGTGGATAGTCCACTGTGTGCTATTGGGCAGGCTGCGCAGGGACTTCTCGCCGGCATTTTCACGAAACGAGCGCATATCACGCAGCATGCCGGGGCCGTTGCGATAGACGCAGACGCTGGTGGAGATGAGCAGGAAGGTGAGGATCAGCAAAAACCAGGTGGCGCTGTAGACATCGTAGAGGCCCAGCGTCTTGTACACCTCAAACCAGAACGAGCCGAACTTGATGATATAATTCTCATAGACCTCGTTCTGTTTGAGAACGGTGCCGATCACCGAGGCAATCGCCACCATCACCAACAGGGTGATGGCCAGATTCATCGACCCTATAAATTCCAGCAGGATCATACCTGCGGAACGTCTTAGCGGATTACTCAATGGATTCTCTAGGAAGAAATGTGCAGAAACACGGTCAGTGGAAGGGCGCTAGCAAGGCGATTCGTAGGCATCACGCCATAATACAACTATACCCAACGGGAGTCACTGCCCATGAGGCATCCCTGAAGTGAATCCCTTGTTTCGGCACATCGAATTTCTGACCGGTGCCCACAAGCTGAGCCAGGCACCGTCCGATGAGGGCCGGGAGGTCGCGTTCGCCGGGCGCTCCAATGCCGGAAAGTCGCGCGCCATCAATGCCATCACCGGCATTAATACATTGGCACGCGTAAGCAAGACCCCGGGGCGCACCCAGCAGATCAATTTCTTTGCCCTGGATGCGGACAGGCGGCTGGTCGATCTGCCCGGCTACGGTTATGCCAAGGTGCCGGAGCAAATGCGGCGCCATTGGGTGCAAACGCTGGAGCAATACCTGCAACTGCGCGCCTCTTTGCAAGGCCTGATACTCGTCATGGACATTCGCCATCCGCTCATGCCGGGGGATGTAAATATGCTGGACGGCTGCCACGCCATGCGCATGCCGGTGCACATCCTGTTGACCAAGGCCGACAAACTCAGCAAAGGCGCGGCGAGCGCCAGCCGGGCCAGTGTTGGCAAGGCCTTGGCAGAGCGATACGGTCAGCCGACGGACGTGGGGCAGGGCGAAATAACGACCGTGCAATTGTTTTCCGCGCTTACGCGGCGGGGCATCGAGGAGGCCGAGCAGCGCCTCGCCGCCTGGTTGCAGATCAGCCTGAGCACGGACGAAAAAAAACCCCGACTCTAAGGGGGGAAGAGTCGGGGCCAAAAAAAATAACCCTGCTTGGGGAAGCAGGATTACCCGTTTTAAGGGGAAACGGGGAGTGCGTCACTGTACTCTGTTGGATGAGACAAGATGTCTTTTGATAAGTTCGGGATTGCCGGAAATTTACAAAAATACTTGATAAATTCAGGCAGCCAAAGAGACAAAAAGGACGGCGCTCGCAGTCATTATAACAAACCTTATTCTGCCTATCAAGAAGCTTGTTATGAATCCGGTACCTTTCGGGCTATGGCGCGGAGCTTAAATTTATATTGACTTTGGGGATATTCTCATTTTACTCTTAATGTCCGGGCTAAGGTCATGAATTAATTAGGTTAGGTTTGTATGGTACTAAGGTACTATAGACGGGGGCATGAATGCTGGTGCAGTCTGCCTCCCAATCATTAAGTTAAGCCCCCGTTTCTGGCTTCTCCAGACCGGGGTGGTTACAGTGTATTTTTTCGCATGTCCAGTACACAACAGAGCCATATAACGTCGTATAACTAGAGAGGGAATAAAAATGCCAAGCACGTCGATATCGGGAATATCCAACCACCCTAGTCATTGGGCCACTCGTAAACCGGCGCTTAGCGTCCTCGCTGTGGCGATTTTCGCCGCGTTGAGCGGTACCGCTGGGGCGGATGCTGTCTTGGTTGATGACCCGGCTCTTGCTCTTACCACTGGAGCGCTGGCATCAGCCGTTGATATTACGGCTGGTGCGGTTACTGGGGTCACCACCCTCACCGCTAGTGGCACCATCACAGCCGGTAACCTGGCTACCGCCGGTACCCTAAACGCTGGAGCCGCGACGGTGACCAGCTTGAATGTTAGCGGCGGCGACATCACGCTTGTCGGTACGATTGGCGCGACTACGGTCAACTCCTCGGCTATAGTTAATATCGGCAACGTCGGCACCGCCACCCTCAGCACCACCGGTGCTGCTACGGTAGGCACCACCCTGGGCGTAACCGGCGCGACCACCACTGCTGGCATCACCAACACCGGCAACGTCGGCACTGGCACCCTGAGCACCACCGGCGCGGCCACACTGAATTCCGCCTCGATCACAACCACCTTGGGCGTCACCGGCGCGACCACCTTGAGCACCCTTGGCACCAGCGGCGCGGCCACTGTCGGCGGCACCCTCGGCGTCACCGGCGCGACCACCACCGCCGGCATCACTAACGTCGGTAACATCGGCACTGGCACCCTGAGCACCACCGGCCTGGCCACACTGAATTCCGCTGTGATCACCAATAACGCCACCATCGGTGGCACCTTGGGCGTAACCGGCGCAAGTACCACTGCTGGCATCACCAACACCGGCAACATCGGCACTGGCACCCTGAGCACCACCGGCGCGGCCACCGTCGGCACTACCCTCGGCGTAACCGGCGCAACCACCCTCGATAACTCCCTGGGAGTAGATACCAACGGTGCCCTCGCCAACATCACCGGCACCGGTGTGCTAAGTGTGGGTACTAACGCCATAAACCTCGGTGTCACCAACGCGGGCGGCTCAGTGAATGGTGTCAGAGCCACCACCACCAGCGCCACCCTGGCAGGCGGCACGGGCACGACGACCTTCACCTTGTCAGACACCGGCGCGGTGCTGGCCGACAGCATCAACGGCACCACGTTCACGGTGGATAATGTGGGTAACGCTGCCATCACTGGCAACCTGGACTTGACCAACGGCAATATCAACAATGTTGCTACTTTGACCGCCACCACGGTGAACGCTGGTACCTTGGCCGTGACGGGTACCACCACCCTGACCGGTGCTACGCAGATTAACAACACCCTCGGTGTAACCGGCCTGACCACGACTGCCGGTATCGCCAACACCGGGTTAATCGCCAACACCGGCGACATAACCAACAGTGGCACCTTCGTCAACACCGGCGCGGCCACCCTGAACGGCCCTACGCAGATTAACAACACCCTGGACGTGGTTGGTGCGACCAACATCAATACTACCGGCGCTGCAAACACGACGATTGGCAGCGCCACCAGCGCCACCAGCGTCGGCGGCACCCTTGCCGTAACCGGCGCGACCACTTTGGTCGGCACCCTGGATGCGCAGGGCGTAATTTCCAACTCCACCGGCAATGTTACAATCACTGACGATACCGACATCACCGGCGAGACTGTGATTCAGAGTGCCTCTGCCGGTAACAACCGTTCGATCATTACCGCAAACAGTACCGAGGCGAGCGTGGCCTTCATTGATGCGGACGGCGACAGGCATGGTCTGGAGGTTACCAATACGCAGGCCACGTTGAGCGGTGGTACAAACAGCACCAGCCTGACATTGGATGATAACGGTGCGACCTTTACCAACCTTGATACTGGCGGGGCTGCCCGCGTGACGGGTGTAGCGAATGGTACGACGGCCTTCGATGCCGTCAATTTCGGCCAGTTGAGTAATCTGGAAAATAAATTGTACGGATTGGAGGATGAACTGTCAGGAGGTGTCGCCTCCACGGTTGCCATAGCCAACATTCCGCAGGTTGACACGAGCAAGACCTTCTCGCTGGGACTTGGTGTGGCTAACTACAATGGCCAATCAGCCTTTGCGATCGGCGGTAGTTATCGCTTTTCTGATAACGGCGTGCTGAAAGCCAGCGTGGGCAAAGGTGGTAGTAGCGATGCCGCTTATGGCGTAGGTGGCGCTATCTCCTGGTAATTTGCCGTACAAGTCACATTCTGCGGGTATCGGGTGTGACATCAGGCTTTGCCCAAAAGGCAGCAGCTTAGGTTGCTGCCTTTTTTCATGACGGCCTTGCGCGGCCGTCCCCACTTTTTAAATCAGGATTAAGAACCATCATGAACATAAAACGACACACTTTAACGGTTACTGGCACCATTATCGTGGCTTTAATCACCCTGTTTAGTGCCTGGGCGGCTGAGAATGATCCGAAGAAAGCTGCGCAGAAACCCGCCGCAGCCCCATCCAATCCTACCGCACAACCTGCCGCAGCCCAGCCCAATGCTATTGCGCGGGCTGCCGCAATAGCGGGGGTGCCAAAATGTGTGGGGCGAATCGGGCAAATTACTGATTTTGTCACCGCCAACACTCAGAGCAGCGGGTTATTGTTCACGGCACCCAGCGCCCAGAATAGCCGGATCAGCTCGGCCTCGCTTGAGGTTAGCACTTCTGATACCCTTACCTATGTGGGCACGAGCTTCGCGCCGGGTCCCTCAGCCAACGAATGCAGCGGGCTGTATGAGGCTGTGACCTATTGGCAAAACCGTTGTGATGATGTGGGAGCCAAGGCTTTTGGCAGCTTCAAACGCATCACCCCCTTGGGGCGGGTAATTGCCATGTTGGATGGCGGGCCGGGCGTGAGAGTGTTCCTGATGCCAGCGGGTCAGGGTTGCATCTCAATCAAGAAGGAAATGATTTATCAGTAACACCGCTGCTGGAGTAAGCTGGTGCGCCCTAGAGGATTCGAACCTCTGACCTTTGGGATCGGAACCCAACGCTCTATCCAACTGAGCTAAGGGCGCGTGGAGTTAGATGGGTATCTGCCGTCCTGGGCGAAACTTCAAATATATCGATCAGCCCCAGCCAGTACATCCTGTACTGGCGTTCGCCGCTATCGCAGCTTACCCAACTGAGCTAAGGGCGCAACGATAGTTACATACAAATTCTCAAGAGCGAAGGATACCGGCTCTGCTGTGCTGCGTCCATGCAAGCCAGCAAAACGGTGTTTTTGCAGCACTCTGGGCGAGCCTGTCCGCTTATTCCCTGTATAGAGTTGACCTCTCTTTCTTCAGGGCTTGAACTCACTCATCTTTACCCCTATTATTAGCACTCCCTCGTGATGAGTGCTAATAATCCGCTACAGCCGGGTTATAGCCTGATTTATATAAACACCCGATTTTAGGAGATAAGTTAATGAATATTCGTCCGTTGCATGATCGCGTACTCGTACGTCGTATGGAAGAGGAACGCACCACCGCCGGTGGCATCGTGATCCCAGATAATGCCGCAGAGAAGCCCGCCCGTGGCGAAATTATTGCCGTTGGTAATGGCAAGGTACTCGACACCGGCACGGTGCGCCCCCTCGATGTGAAGGTTGGCGATAAGGTGTTGTTCACCAAGTATTCCGGAACCGAGGTACCTGGCAGCAAAGAACTGCTGATGATGCGTGAAGAAGACATCATGGGCATCATTCAATAAGGTCTGCCCGTTAATTTAATAAAGTACTGAACAGAGGAGTTTTGTTATGGCAGCTAAAGAAGTCAAATTTGGATACGATGCAAGAAGCAGCCTGGTCAAGGGTGTCAATATCCTGGCCGATGCCGTTAAGGTTACCCTGGGGCCACGCGGCCGCAATGTCGTGCTGGATTCCCCCTACGGCGGTGCCCCGACGGTAACGAAGGACGGCGTGTCCGTTGCCAAGGGCATCGAGCTTAAGGATAAGTTTGAAAACATGGGCGCGCAGATGGTGAAGGAAGTTGCTTCCAAGACCTCTGATATCGCCGGTGACGGTACCACGACCGCGACGGTTCTCGCCCAAGCCATTCTTAAAGAAGGCTTCAAGGCGGTTGCCGCCGGCATGAATCCGATGGACTTGAAGCGCGGTATCGACAAGGCCGTGACGGCCGCCGTGGATGCGCTGAAGAAGATGTCCAAGCCCTGCACGGATGACAAGGCTATTGCCCAGGTAGGTACCATCTCCGCCAATTCTGATCAGGCGATTGGCGATATCATCGCCCAGGCTATGGGCAAGGTTGGCAAGGAAGGCGTTATCACCGTGGAAGACGGCTCCGGCTTTGAAAACGAGCTTGATGTTGTTGAAGGCATGCAGTTCGATCGCGGTTATATCTCCCCGTATTTCGTCAACAATCAGCAGACCATGACGGCCGATCTGGAGAATCCGCTGATTCTGTTATACGACAAGAAGATTTCCAATATCCGCGAGATGCTGCCCGTGCTCGAAGGCGCGGCCAAGGCAGGTCGTCCGCTGTTGATCATCGCTGAGGATGTCGATGGCGAGGCCTTAGCGACCCTGGTCGTTAACAATCTGCGCGGTATCGTCAAGGTTGCGGCCGTAAAGGCCCCAGGCTTCGGCGAGCGTCGCAAGGCCATGCAGTCGGATATCGCGGTTCTTACGGGCGCCAATCTGATTGCCGAAGAGCTGGGATTAAGCCTGGAGAAGGCAACCATAGCCGACCTCGGTTCCGCCAAACGCGTGACTATCACTAAGGAAAATACCACCATCATCGATGG
>JAYSPZ010000109.1:0-3923 GCA_043721815.1 Gammaproteobacteria bacterium
GTTTGTTCGGCCACGCCGGCGAAGGACTCGGCAGTGTCGAGGATCTCGGTCAGCAGGGAGCGCTGGAGTCCTTCAATGGTTAGAAAATGGCGCAGGCGCCCGTCTTGATCCAGTTGAATATTGCCTTGTCCCATTAAACGGCCTGCACGGTCAGGCCCAGCGGTTCCGGGCCGGTGAGTTTTACATGTTGCTTGTCGGTGAGTTCAAGTTTTTGGCCTACGATGGTGGCCTCGATGGGCAGTTCGCGCCCGCTGCGTTCGATCAGCACGGCGAGCGTTACGCTGCCGGGCCGACCGTAGTCGAAGATTTCATTGAGCGCGGCGCGGATGGTGCGGCCGGTATGCAGGACATCATCGACGAGGATGATGTGGCGATCATCGAGATTAAACGGAAGATAGGAAGGCTTGACCTGCGGGTTCATACCCATGCGCGTGAAGTCATCGCGATAGAACGAGATATCGAGCCTGCCCAACGGCTCGCCGATTTTTAACAGGTCATGCAGGCGTTGTGCTACCCATACGCCACCGGTCTGAATGCCGATCATGACCGGGTCTTCAATGCGCCGCTGACTAACGAGAGAGGTTAAACCCGCTGCCATGTGCGCGATCAGGGAGTCGATGTCTGCGGAACTCATTGCATTAACCCTCGTGCGGGCCTCTATCCAGCCAGGCCTGCAAAATAACCTGCGCGGCGACCTTGTCGACCGTCTGTTGATTACGTTTCGGCGCTGCACCCTGCGGACGCGGCATGTGCTCAGCGGCGAAGGAGGACAGGCGCTCGTCCACAGTATGCACCGGTAAGTGGTAGCGCCCGAACAACTGACGGCTGAAGCGCCGCGCGGCCACGGTGATGGCGTGTTCGGAGCCGTCCTCGTTTAACGGCAGGCCGACGATGAGCGTGTCCGGTTTCCAGCTCGCGACGAGCTGGGTAATGGCATCCCAGTCAGGTTTGTCGCGCGTAACCGCGACTGTGGCCAGCGGTGTGGCAGTACGCGTCTGCTCTTGTCCCACCGCTACGCCGATACGCTTGCTGCCGTAGTCAAAACCCAACAAGGTCTGCGGTGCCGGGTTCATGGTAATCGCGCGCGCCTCACGCGTGGCCCACTTCGCTGGAGAGGCGGCTGATGTCGATCCCTAACAGCGTGGCTGCTTCCTGCCAGCGCCGTTCATCCGGCGTATCGAACAAGATGCGCGGGTCGGCCTCTTGGCAGAGCCAGGCATTCGCGGCGATCTCCTGTTCCAGTTGGCCCTCGGACCAACCCGCATAACCCAGGGCCACCAGGGTCTGGCCGGTGTATTCGCCTTGGGCCATGGCGCTCAGGATGTCGCGCGAGGCGGTTACGCCGATGCTGTCGGTAATGGGCAGGGTGAGTTCGCCCTGCCAGGGTAACTCGTGGATGACGAATACGCGTTCACGATGCAGGGGACCGCCGAGATAGATGGGTTGCAAGGCGCAGGCGGGCGTACTGGCCTGGAGATCCAACTGGTGCAGGATTTCCCCCAGGCTCAAGGTGAGCGGACGGTTAATCACAATCCCCATCGCCCCGTCACTGTTGTGCTCGCAGATATAAGTGACCGTATGAAAAAAATCCGGTGCGGCCAAGGCCGGCATGGCAATCAGGAAATGATTCTTCAAATAACCCGATTCGATCATCATAGTGTAAGTATCGGCGAAGTGACGGGTGCGAGACAAGTGCGGCGCTTCATGCAAGCGGCGTGCGCGAGCGTATTATTAGCCGGGGGCACGACTTATTTACGCAGATGCTTACTTGCTCAACAGGCGATTATCGGGCAAAAACTGCCAGGTGCGGGTGATGTGCAGGATGTCGACCTCCTTCTTGATGTCGGCAGGAAAGGGGCCGTAGGGCGCGGCCAGCTTGACGATACGAATGGCCGCATTGTCCAGTATCTGCTCCCCAGAGGAGCGGCGCAGGGTAATATTATTGATGCTGCCGTTGGGGTTCAGCGCCACGTCGAGGATCAGGCTACCGGATAAATTGCGGCGCTTGGCCTCATCCGGGTAATTCAGATTACCGATGCGCTCGACCTTGGCGCGCCAGGCCTCCATGTAACTCGCGTACTTGTATTCCTGCGTGCGCGCCGAGATAAATTTCTGGCGTGGGCGCTGTGCATAGTCCTGCGCGGATTCGGCGACCTGGGCGCTCAGGCTGGCGATCTCCAGGCTGCGATTAATCAAGGTCGCCGCCGAAGGCGGGGCAGGGGGGCTTGCTTTAGGTGCCGGGGCAGTCTTCGGTTTAACCGGATGCGCCGCTATTTTTTTTGGGGATACCGCTTGCGTCATCACGGTGCTTTCCGGTGGCTGCGCGGCCGGTTCAGGCGACGGCGGCGGCGCGGGAGGCGGCGGGCTGACCGGCGGTGGACTGGTTAGGGATTTTTCGGGTGTCAGGCTCATGCCTCCGGCATCCTGGTTGGCCTGGGCCAGATAGTCAGGCTTTTCAGGAGCGGTGTCCACGCGCGATTCGACCAACCTGATCTCGATAGTCGGCAAGGCGGTACGCGTGGGTTTCGCAGCAAAATCCCCCAGGCTCACACCCAGGATCAGGCCGGCATGCAGTGCCACGGCAAACAACAATGACAACCGCAGGCGGTCGCGCACCGTAATTCGCGCCAGCCTATGGATGAAAGTTGCGGCCGTCACAGGACATCCTCGTTAGCATGGCATCGGCAATCATACCGCTGACCAGGCCAAATATCACAGCGGCGCTCATCAACACGGGCAGTAGATGCAGCAGGCCGGGGTGGGGAATAAACAGGAGGTACGCGCTCCAAAACTGTCCCGCCATATGGGCCATGGCCGCGAGCACGCTATAGCCCAGCGGTCCGAGGCCGCGCCCAGGGAGCCTGCTATTTACGGCGTAGGCCGCGCCCAGCGCGAGCAGGCTGCAAACGGCGCCCGCCAGGCTCAAGATGAAGGTTGGCGAGAGAAATGTCCCCAGCAGCAGGCTGCCGACCAGCACACGCAGCAATGATACCCAAGCCGCCATGCGCCAGCCGTAGCGCAGCAGCACCGCGATGGTGATGATATTAGCCAGCCCCGGTTTGATGCCGGGTAAGGGGCTGGGCAGCACGCTCTCGGCGATGTGAATGGTAATGGCCAGCGCGGTGAGCCAGGCGATTAACTGGTCTTCGCGGGTGGTTTGTAAAAAGAGGGGCATGATCGGTTAAAAGTTGATCGAATCAAAGCGTGATTCACGCCCGACGACCTGCACGCTGATGCGGTTCGGCAGGCACGCAATAAATTCTCCGCCCAGTGAAATCCAGCCGCTGTGCACGCACTGCTTATTGCGGCACGGCGAGTTAAGAAAGCGTACCCTGCCGTCCTTGATCTCCAGCTCGCTAGTCCCCAGCGTGCCTTGGATACTCAGGTGTTTATGTTCATGCAGTGAGACCAGGGCGATTTGCTTGCCGCCGCGCAGGATGCGGGCCTGCTCGCCCTGGGTCGCCGCGCCCCAATAAGTTGAATAAAGATAGGGCAGCAAGATCAACGCCAGTGCGATGACCACGGCATCGGCAGCGGTGACGCGCATTGTCATAGTGGTGCGACGATCTCGACCTGCGGTGTCGGGTTAATCTCGAAACGCAGGCGCTTGGCCAGCGCGGGTGTCATCTGCACCGTGCCGTCGCGGCCAATGCGCATAAGCTCTTTTATGCCCATGGCGCGCGCCACTTGCCGCCATTCTGTTTTGTTGGCGACCATCAGGGCCGTACTCGCCGCATCCGCAGTGGTGGCGTTGTCGTGCAACACGGTCACCGAGCTTGCGCCGGTTGCCGGGTAGCCGCTGCGCGGATCGAGGATATGAGAATAGCGTTTACCTTGGTATTCAAAATAACGCTCGTAATCGCCCGAGGTGACGATGCTCTCATCGCCCTGCATCTCGATGGAGGCGATGATGCCCGGCCCGC
>JAYSPZ010000110.1:0-4284 GCA_043721815.1 Gammaproteobacteria bacterium
GATGTCGTGGCGCCGCTATTTATTACCGCCAACCCAGGGGCGGATCAGGTTATGGATGAATGCGTAAAGCGCGCCGATGGCAAACCCGTACACCGTCAGCCCCATGATGCCATAAAGAAACAGACCGAACGTAAAAGGCTTGCCGCCGGATTGTAGGGCTGTGATATCCAGACCGTGAAACCAGGCGTTGAAGAAATCGAGCGTCGGCGACGGCCACAGGGCAAAGGCCGCCGCGCAGGTGGCATACATGATGGCAGCGGTCAGCGCCAGGGTGAGACCCGTTACCAAAGGATTGAGCTTGTCCATGGTCATTCTCCTTTCACAAAGCGGTTATGGAAAAAATTGTACAGCGGCACGAACACCAATGACGTCACCTCAGCGCAGTCTTTTGCTCCAGAATCCCCACGCGATTCCATAGAGCGCGCCGACCACAAAACCGGCGGCGGTGAACAGCACGAACCCCGTCAGGAAAGCGAGGGGACTGCCGGTGATCGGCCATGGACTGGCCGACGCAAGCCCGGCCAGCAGCCCGAAGGGCGGAAACAGCGCATCGAAAATGGCGCACAGGATATACGCCACACCCACAGTCGTAGCCAATGAAAACGCATGCATCTTCCAAGAGTCAGTCATGTCAGCTCTCCTTAAATAAGTATTATTGGTTCCGCTAGCGGCGCGGCTATTTACTGGGCCCCATGGCCCCCTGATGTTCCACCATCTGTTCCATCATTTCCTCCATCACCTCCATGCGTTTTTCCATGCCATTGCCGCCCATCATATCACCGCCCATCATTCCTCCACCGCCTCCTTGGGGTGCTCCGCCTTGCATCATGGAGCCTTTCATACCGCGCATCATTTTCATCCCCTCGCGCATACTCTGCATGTGTTCCTGCATAAGTTTCTGGCGTTCTTGCGGGTTTTTAGCCTCGTGAATTTTTTGCATTTGAGCCTGCATCTGCTTCATTCGCTCCTGCATTGGGTCCATTCGTTTGTCCATGTCCATGTTGGGCTTGCCCTCGGCAGTTGAAGACCCGCCTTCTTTGCCAGGATGATGCGCGTTATCGGCAAAGGCGGTAGGCATAAATAGTGTAACGACCGTCACAGCGGCATATAGCTTCAGTGTATTCATAACATTCTCCTTCCAGGTTCAGTATCAAGGCTTGATATTGTCACGCACCCGCTCCAGACGCGCCTTTACCTCTTTACCAACGACATGCAGATCAAGGTTGTCTGACAGTTGCAGTACTGCGGCCGGGTCCATAAAGGCCACTGTAATCTTTTTGTCCGCTTCTTCTCTCACGACCACATTGCATGGCAACAACAACCCGACGTCTGGATCAGCTTCCAGCGCGCGGTGTGCCAGCGGCGGATTGCACGCGCCCAGAATCCGGTAAGACCGCCGTTCGATGCCCAATTTGGCCTTGAGCGTGGCCTGCACATCAATATCGGTCAGCACACCGAAGCCTTCTTCCTTCAAGGCTTCCGTAACTTTGGTGACCGCCGCATCAAACGGCATGTCGAGCTGTATGCTAAAACCATACATAAAAAATTTCCCCCTTCTCTATGAACCATGAAATGCAGGTATATTTTGCTCCAGCCCAACTGATAAGATGACTAGACTGTAAGCTTTAAATCATGCATTTTTCCTTGATCTATATCAAGCTTATACACGTCCAGTTACCCTGGAATCACCGCCACGCATGCAATTACTGATTGTTTGGTAAGCACTTTGGGAACACGAGATGCCCGACTTTATCCGCTGGTTTGAGAACATCACACTGCAAGATTTACCTCTGGTGGGAGGCAAGAATGCCTCGCTCGGAGAGATGTACGGCGCGCTCGCTCCGCTAGGCGTAAAGATACCCAACGGCTTCGCAATCACGGCATCCGCCTATTGGCACACGCTCGATAGCGCAGGGATACGCGGTGAATTGCAGTCTCTGCTGGCAGGCCTTAACAAACAGGACGTGGCGGAACTCGCGCGGCGCGGAGCCTTGGCGCGCGACCTCATTCGCGGCGCCGGGATACCCGACGATTTATGGTCGGAAATCCGTGCAGCCTATGACCATCTTGGTACGCAATATAGCGCGCACACCGATGTGGCCGTGCGTTCCTCGGCCACTGCCGAAGACCTGCCCGGCGCATCCTTTGCCGGTCAACAGGAGAGCTATCTCAACATCCGGGGTTATGCCGCGTTGCGTGACGCGTGCAGCAAATGTTTCGCCAGTCTTTTTACGGATCGCGCCATCTCATATCGCATGGATCAGGGCTTCGATCATTTTCAAGTGGCCCTTTCCATCGGGGTGCAAAAAATGGTGCGCTCCGATTTGGCCGCAAGCGGGGTGACCTTCACGCTGGATACCGAGACCGGTTTTCGTGATGTCGTGTTTATCACCGGCACCTATGGGCTAGGCGAAAATATCGTCCAGGGCGCCGTGGACCCCGACGAATTTTATGTCTTTAAGCCCACCTTCAAGACAGGTCACCGGGCGATCATCCGGCGACGGCTGGGGGCGAAACAGTTGCGCATGGTCTATGCCGAGGGTGGCGTAGGCGCCTCTACCCGCAACCTCAACGTGCCGGAGGCCGAACGCGCAAGTTTCTGCATCACGGACGACGAGATACTTACGCTCAGCGACTACGCGCTCAAGATTGAAGATCACTACAGCCATAAGTCGGGCAAGGACCAGCCTATGGACATCGAGTGGGCCAAGGACGGCCTCACCGGCGAGCTATTTATTGTGCAGGCCAGGCCCGAGACCGTGCAGTCGCAGCGGCGCGGCGATGTCCTGGAAACCTATGTATTGGAAGAACAGGGCAAGCTATTGTTGCAGGGCAAGAGTGTGGGTCAGAAGATCGGGGCAGGCGCTGCGCGTGTCATCACCCGACTCGATCACCTCGCGGAGTTTCAAGCCGGTGAAGTGCTGGTCGCGGAAACGACCACGCCCGACTGGGAACCTGTGATGAAACAGGCATCTGCCATCATCACCAGCCGTGGGGGACGTACCTGCCACGCCGCGATCGTCGCGCGCGAACTCGGCATCCCCGCCGTGGTGGGCGCTGAAAATGCGGCCCAGACGCTAAAAAGCGGCGAACCCATTACGGTGTCGTGCGCAAATGGCGATGTTGGATATATTTATCAGGGCAACCTCAAATACCGTATCGAACGCACGGAGCTGACCGGCCTGGCACGCCCGCGTACCCGGATCATGATGAATCTCGCGGATCCCGACCAGGCGTTCGCGCTCTCTTTTATTCCCAACGACGGCGTCGGCCTTGCGCGCATTGAGTTCATCATTAACAACAGCATAAGAATACATCCGATGGCGCTGGTACACCCAGAGCGCGTAACCGAACGCCGCGCGCGCAAAGAGATCGAACGCCTCACAGCCGCCTGCGAGGACAAGACAGAGTACTTCGTTGCACGATTGGCCGAAGCGGTCGCCACGATCGCAGCGGCATTTTATCCAAAACCGGTCATCGTGCGCTTATCCGATTTCAAATCCAATGAATACGCGAGCTTGATCGGCGGCAAGGACTTCGAACCTGCGGAAGAAAATCCCATGTTGGGATTTCGCGGCGCGGCGCGCTACACCCATCCTGCCTATGCGGAAGGGTTTGCGTTGGAGTGCCGCGCGCTCAAGCGGGTACGCGACGAGATGGGTCTTATTAACGTCAAACTCATGATCCCCTTCTGCCGCAGGGTTGCAGAAGGCGAGCGCGTACTGGCCGAACTTGCCGGACACGGACTCAAGCGCGGTGAAAATGGGCTGGAGGTGTATGTGATGTGCGAGATACCGAATAATATCTTCCAGGTTGATGCCTTCGCTGCACTCTTCGACGGTTTCTCCATCGGCTCCAACGATCTTACTCAGCTCATACTCGGTGTAGACCGCGACTCCGCATTGGTCGCCTTCGATTTTGATGAGCGTGACGAGGGTGTGCTCGAAGCGATGCGCCTTGCCATAGAAGGCGCACGCCGCAATAAACGTCACTCCGGCATCTGCGGCCAGGCGCCGTCGGACTATCCCGAAATCACGGAATACCTGGTGCGCTTGGGGATTGATTCCATATCGCTCAATCCTGACACGGTACTCAAGACCACGTTGCGTGTGCTGGAATTTGAGAAACAGCTCGATAAAAAATAGTTCATAGACTGCTTCATCAAAGCACCCGTCCCACCAGATTCCTGGGATTCCCGGCAAAGAATGCCTCGATATTCTCCAGCGTGGTTTGCAGTAGTCTCTGCAAGGCCTCCATAGTGTTAAAGGCGTTGTGCGGGGTCAG
>JAYSPZ010000111.1:0-6113 GCA_043721815.1 Gammaproteobacteria bacterium
GTGTTCACGCAGTTTCTGCAACCGCTGGCGGCATACTTTTCACGCAAGGACGAATTCGAGGCCGATGATTTCGCCGCGCAACAAAGCGATCCGCGCGCCCTGATCGAAGCCCTGGTGAAACTATACAAGGAAAATGCCAGCACACTCACGCCCGACCCGCTGTACTCGGCGTTTCACGATTCACATCCGCCCGCATTGGCACGCGTGGCACATTTATGGACTAAAACGGATAGACAATCTTTATCTGTGGAGAGTGATGGCTAGGGTGAGGACAGCACCGTAGCGTGCTGCTGTGCGCACGAAAAGTATCCCGACAAGCAGCGAATAAAATTTCGATTGTGCGCGTAACGCACACCGGTTAGTTGCAATGATAAGGAGATGATTTATGAGTTCTTTAACCAGCAAACACTGCAAAGTCTGCGAAGGTGGAACCCCGCCGCTCACCCCGGAACAGGCCCAAGAATTGCTCAAACAAACCGGCAACTGGGCGTTAAATGACAGTGGCACGGAAATCAGCCGCACCTTCGAGTTCAAAAACTATTATAAAACCATGGCCTTTGTTAATGCCTTGGCCTGGATCGCCCATCAGGAAGACCACCACCCCGACCTGGAAGTGAGTTACAACAAATGCCGCGTGTGCTACACCACGCATGCCGTCAAAGGCCTCACCGAAAATGATTTTATTTGCGCGGCGAAGATTGATGCGCTATAGCGTCAAGCCCGCCAATAAGACCTTTAAACTTGTGTCCAAGCTACGGCTAAGAGGCGATAATTGGGCAATCAAACGATTTTTTGCTGCCATTACTTGACGTTACACGTTATTCTAAGTAGTTTCACCATTAGGCTTCAAGATTCAAGCGGAATCGTTATGTACATTTTTTTCGAGGGGTAAGTGACGTGGAATTGACCGGTGCCGAGATACTCATTCGTTGCCTTAAGGACGAGGGTGTCGAGTTTATATTTGGATACCCCGGCGGTGCGGTATTGCACATCTATGATGCGCTCTACAAGCAGACCGATGTGCAGCATATTCTCGTGCGCCATGAGCAGGGCGCAACGCACGCTGCCGACGGCTATGCGCGCTCTACGGGCAAGCCCGGCGTGGTATTGGTAACCTCCGGTCCCGGTGCGACCAACACCGTCACCGGCATCGCTACGGCGCACATGGATTCCATTCCCATGGTCATCATCACCGGCCAGGTGTCCACGCAAGCCATCGGCAGCGATGCCTTCCAGGAAGTCGATTCCGTCGGCATCACGCGCCCCTGCGTGAAGCACAATTTCCTGGTCAAGGATGTAAAAGACCTGGCGACTACGATCAAAAAAGCGTTTTTTATCGCAACCAGTGGCCGCCCCGGCCCGGTGGTGGTGGACGTTCCCAAGGATGTCACCGCCCATAAGACCGAATACTCCTACCCTGATACGGTAAGCCTGCGATCTTACAAACCCGTGACCGAGGGCCATCCGGGCCAGATTAGAAAAGCCGTCGATCTTATACTCGGCGCACAGCGCCCCATGATCTACTCTGGCGGCGGTGTGATTCTCGGTGAGGCATCACAGGTGTTGACTGAATTTACGCGTCTGCTCGACTTTCCGATTACCAATACGCTGATGGGCCTCGGTGCCTATCCGGCCACCGACAAACAATTCGTCGGGATGCTGGGCATGCACGGTACTTACGAAGCGAACATGGCCATGCACGAATGTGATGTGATGATCGCCATTGGCTCGCGCTTCGACGACCGTGTGGTGGGCAAGGTCAATTTATTTTCGCCGCACTCGAAGAAGATCCATATCGATATTGACCCCGCCTCGATCTCCAAGAGCGTGAGAGTGGACGTGCCCATCGTCGGTGCCGTGGGTAATGTCTTGCAGGAGATGATTAAGCTTATCAAGGCCGGCAAACAACGGCCCGATGCGGCGGCGCTCGATGTCTGGTGGAAACAGATCGACGAGTGGCGTGGAAATGATTGCCTGCGCTACGACCGTAAGAGCAAGCTCATCAAGCCGCAGTCTGTAATCGAGACCTTATACAAGGTCACGGGCGGCGATGCCTTTCTCACCTCCGATGTCGGTCAGCATCAAATGTGGGCGGCACAGTTTTACAAGTTCGACCAACCGCGCCGCTGGATCAATTCCGGCGGCTTGGGCACTATGGGTTTCGGGCTGCCCGCCGCGATGGGCGTGCAACTTGCCCATCCAAAATCTACCGTGGCCTGCATTACGGGCGAGGCCAGCATTCAGATGTGCATTCAAGAGCTTTCCACCTGCAAGCAATACGGTCTGCCGATCAAGGTCATCAATCTCAACAATCGTTACATGGGCATGGTGCGGCAGTGGCAGGAATTTTCCTACAAGGGCCGCTACTCGCACTCCTATATGGATGCCCTGCCCGACTTCGTCAAGCTCGCCGAAAGCTTCGGTCATATCGGCATGCTCATCGACAAGCCCGGCGATGTGGAAGGCGCTTTATTGGAGGCCTTAAAGCTCAAGGATAGCCTGGTGTTCATGGACTTCATCACCGACCAGACGGAAAACGTCTACCCGATGATTGAGGCCGGCAAGGGACATCACGAGATGCGCTTGACCCCTGAACGGGAGCTGGCATAATCATGCGCCACATAATTTCAATACTTATGGAAAATGAGGCGGGTGCCTTATCGCGGGTGGCAGGGTTGTTTTCCGCACGCGGTTATAACATTGAATCGCTGACCGTCGCGCCCACGGAAGATGCCTCGCTCTCGCGCATGACACTGGTCACCAGCGGCACCGAAGAGATTATCGAGCAGATCACCAAGCAGTTGAACAAATTGGTTGATGTCATCAAACTTCTGGACCTTACCGAAGGCCCACACCTACAGCGCGAGATGATGTTAATCAAGGTGAAGGCCACCGGCGAGGCGCGCGAAGAGATCAAACGTCTCACCGATATCTTCCGTGGCCACATTATTGACGTGACCGATACCACCTATACCATCGAGCTGACCGGCCCCGGCGACAAGCTCGATGCCTTTATTCAGGCGGTCGGTCGTGAACCCATTTTAGAGGTCGTGCGTTCCGGCGTATCCGGCATATCGCGCGGCGAAAAAAGTTTGAAAGTTTAATCACACACTGAGGAAGAAATGAATATTTATTACGATAAAGACGGCGACCTATCCATCATCAAAGGCAAGAAGGTAGCCATTATCGGCTACGGCTCGCAGGGCCATGCCCACGCTAATAATCTCAAAGAATCGGGTGTCACCGTAGTAGTGGGTCTGCGTGCAGGCTCTACCTCCGAGGCCAAGGCCAAAAATGCCGGGCTCACGGTGATGTCCGTCGATCAGGCCGTCAAGACGGCGGATGTGGTGATGATTCTCGCCCCCGACGAACATCAGGCTAAACTCTATCGCGACAGCATCGAACCCAATATCAAAAAGGGTGCGGCATTGGCCTTTGCACACGGCTTCAATATTCACTTCGGCTTGATTGAGCCGCGCGCCGACCTCGACGTTATCATGATCGCACCCAAGGGTCCCGGTCACCTGGTGCGTTCCACTTATACGCAAGGCGGCGGCGTGCCCAGCCTGATCGCCGTACAGCAAGATGCCTCCGGCACTGCCAAGGCCACCGCGCTTTCCTACGCCTGCGCCAACGGTGGAGGCCGTGCCGGTATCATCGAAACCAATTTCCGCGAAGAGACCGAGACCGATTTGTTTGGCGAGCAGGCCGTGTTGTGCGGTGGTGCTACCGCGCTGGTGGAGGCCGGTTTTGAAACGCTGGTGGAGGCGGGCTATGCACCTGAGATGGCCTACTTCGAATGCCTGCACGAGCTTAAACTGATTGTCGATCTCATGTACGAAGGCGGCATTGCGAACATGCGCTACTCGATCTCCAACACTGCCGAGTACGGTGATCTGACACGCGGTCCGCGCATTGTTACCGAAGAAACCAAGCGCGAGATGAAACGAATATTGGGCGAGATTCAGAGCGGTGCATTCGCGCGCGAATTTATTCTTGAAAATCAGGCCGGTGCGCCTTTCATGAAGGCAAAACGTCGTATTGGCCGCGAGCATCAAATTGAAATAGTCGGCGAAAAATTGCGCAGCATGATGCCGTGGATCAAGGCGAACAAACTCGTCGATAAAAATAAAAACTGACGACTTTTACAAACCATGCCGCATGAACCCGAACATACCCGTCATCAGGGAGATACCAAGGACTCCGAAGCGGTTCCGCCCTCAAAGCGGCGCAGAGGCATTTATCTTCTGCCGAATCTGTTTACCACTGCGGGTTTGTTTGCGGGTTTTTACGCGATAATCGCGGCTATCGGCGGACGTTACGAGGCAGCCGCAATCGCCATATTCGTGGCGATGATTATGGACAGCCTCGACGGACGCGTGGCGCGTCTTACCGGAACCCAAAGCGATTTCGGTGCCGAATACGACAGCATGTCGGATATGGTCTCATTCGGCCTCGCCCCCGCGCTGGTCATCTACGTCTGGGGGCTTTCGAGCTTGGGCAAGCTGGGTTGGCTCGCGGCCTTTATTTATTCCGCCGGTGCCGCGCTACGTTTGGCGCGCTTTAATACACAGATCAAAAGTGCCGACAAAGACTATTTTCAAGGGCTACCCAGCCCCGCCGCCGCCGCTATTGTTGCGGGCATCGTGTGGGTTAGCAGCAGCTACGAATTGTCCGGCCCCAGCCTTACGGTATCCGCCTTCTTCCTTACCCTATTGGCGGGTATTTTGATGGTCAGCAATATCCGCTATCACAGCTTTAAAAAACTCGACCTTAAGGGCAAGGTTCCGTTTGTCACGATAGTTATTGTCGTACTGGTATTTGTATTTATCTCGATTGATCCACCACAAGTGCTGTTTGCCGTGTTTCTCTTGTATGCGTTGTCAGGACCCATACTGACGCTCATACAACTACACAAGAAGCGTCTGCTGCGCAAAGCGCACGAGGCCAGCGAACTTAAGAAACCCTAACCGCCATTAGCCGATCGGGCTTCTTGAAATCGTTTCGTATTCGGTTTATAGTTACCCTCAGTTTATTTTATTCGTACTAACCCATAGCCATGATCTACGCAAGCCACATCAGCAGCACCTCCCCCGCCCTCACCGGGCAAGCGGGCTTGCGCGCCTTACTCCCGCTCAATCTATCCCTGCGACTGCTGCCTTAGGGCAGACACTTTCCAGCTCCTGGCGAGGACTAAAACACGCGCATAATTGATGGAAACGCAGGGCAAGGTATGTTCCTTGCGTGTTCTTATTCTATGAATAAAAGCGGAGCAGAATCATGAGCGACAAATTAATAATATTCGATACAACCTTGCGCGACGGCGAGCAAAGCCCCGGCGCATCCATGACGCGTGATGAGAAAGTGCGTATCGCCAAGGCCTTGGAGCGCATGCGCGTGGACATCATCGAGGCCGGCTTTCCCATCGCCAGCCCCGGCGATTTCGAGGCCGTGCAGGCCGTGGCCAAGGCCATTAAAAACAGCACTGTGTGCGCCTTGGCACGCGCCCTGGATAAAGATATAGACCGCGCCGCCGAGGCCATAAAAGGCGCAAACTCGGGGCGCATCCACACCTTCATCGCCACCTCGCCGATCCACATGCAGATGAAGCTCAAGATGGAACCCGATCAGGTGCTTGCGCAGGCCGTGAAGGCGGTAAAGCGTGCCCGCCAATACACCGATGATGTGGAATTTTCTCCTGAAGATGCCGGACGCTCCGACATCGATTTCCTCTGTCGTGTATTGGAGGCCGTAATAGCCGCCGGTGCGCGCACCGTCAACATCCCCGATACGGTCGGCTACAGCATGCCGCATCAGTTCGGCGAGATGATCCGCACCTTACGCGAACGTATACCGAATTCCGATAAGGCGGTTTTTTCCGTGCACTGCCACAATGACCTCGGACTTGCCGTTTCCAATTCATTGTCCGCCGTGTTGAACGGCGCGCGCCAGGTCGAATGCACGATCAACGGCTTGGGTGAACGCGCCGGTAACGCCGCGCTTGAGGAGATCGTCATGGCAGTACGCACGCGCCGCGATGTATTTACCTGCAATGTCGATCTTGATGCCACGCAAATCGTTGCCTGTTCGCGCCTGGTCTCCGGCATTACCGG
>JAYSPZ010000112.1:0-2186 GCA_043721815.1 Gammaproteobacteria bacterium
TTCCCATTCCGATAAAGACTGTCGTGGTTTGGTGGGGCGCGGTATTCCTCGCGGGTCTGTGGATAGGATTAACCGCCGCACCGCTGCCGGAGTTTCACGCGGCGGTACTGGTCGTAGCCGTTACGCTCGGATGTTTCGGCATCGTCATCATGACGCTGGCCGTGCAATACGGGGTAACGCATATGCCCGTACACCGCTCGGCAGTAATTTTATTGTTTGAACTGGTGGCTGGCGCAGTGTCTTCGCAACTGCTTAGCGATGAGATCATGCTGCCGCAAGAGTGGCTAGGCGGTTTGCTGATTATCGCGGCGGCTTATCTATCAGCCAATTGTAATTCGGACGTTAAGGGCGATGTTGCGCGAAAGTAAAAGTGGCCGCGACAGCATGATTATTCACATGACCAGAGTCTTTACCTTCCCTCGCCGCAGCAGTGGAAGGCTCCGATCTTGTAATAATAGGGCCGTAAATATCTCGGCGGGGACGGGTTTATTGAAGAAATAGCCTTGCATCTCATCGCAGTCCTGCGCGAGCAGGAAGGCCAATTGCTCCTCAGTTTCCACACCCTCCGCAATGACCTTCAATTTCAGGCTGTGCGCCATGGTAATGATGGCGCGGGTAAGCGCGCCATTATCATTATCATGTGACACGTCCTTCAAAAAGGATTGGTCGATTTTAAGATTATTAATCGGAAACCGTTTTAGGTAAGCCAGCGAAGAATAACCGGTACCAAAATCATCAATGGAGATACGAACGCCCATATCGCGCAATGCGTTCAGGGTTGCCATGCCGAACTCAACATTGCTCATGGCGATGCTCTCGGTGATCTCCAGTTCGAGTTCATGGGTGGGCATGCCGGTTTCGGCGAGCACGGTGTTTATAAGGTCCAGCAATGTGTGGTCCTGAAACTGTGCCGGTGAAACATTCACGGCCATGCGCAGTGAATGTCCGGCATTACGCCAAATCATATTTTGGGTGCAGGCCTTGTGCAACATCCAATAGCCAATAGGTTTGATAAGCCCGGTTTCCTCGGCGAGATGGATAAAGTCTACCGGGTAAATCAATTCTCGCTGCGGATGTTGCCAGCGCAGCAAGGCCTCGACACCGGTCACCTTGCCGCTGCTCAGAGAAACAATGGGTTGGTAGTGGACACAAAATTCATCTCGTTCGAGGGCACGATGCAGATCCGCCTCCATCTCCCACAGGACAACGGCGGCGGTGCGCATGTGTTGGTTAAATATTTCAGAACGCGCTTTGCCCAGGGCCTTGGCACGGTACATGGCAGTGTCGGCATCACGCAGCATTTCCTCGGGTAAATAATAGTCCGGTGAACTCAAGGCAATGCCGATGCTGGCCGTAGTGAAAACGTCATGTCCGTTGAAATTAAAAGGTAATCCGATCTGATTTTGTAGACGACCGGCGAGTAAGATTGCCTCCTCGGTATTAGGAACGCTGTCGAGCAACAGCGTGAATTCATCACCGCCGAAGCGAGCTACCATATCGGTGGGGCGCAGGCAAGATTCCAGGCGTCGCGAAATATTAATCAGTAGTTGATCGCCGATCAGATGGCCGAGGCTGTCATTGATAACCTTGAAGCGGTCAAGGTCCAGGAATAAAATACCAAAGGTATAATTTTCGTCGCGTTTCGCGCGGGCAAGGGCACGCTTTAGAATATCCATGAACAGGGCGCGATTGGGCAGGTTTGTCAGCGGATCGTACAAGGCCTGATGCGCGAGTTGTTCCGCCGTTAGCTTGCGCTCGGTGACATCGGTCTGTGAACCGGCAATGCGCGAGGCATTGCCTTCAGCGTCGCGCACGGCCACGCCACGGCTCAAGATCCACCGATAGGTGCCGTCTTTGTGCAACATGCGGTACTCGCTTTCGTAGTGCGGTGTGTGCCCGCTCAGATGGGCATCGATTTCCATTTTGACGCGCTCGACTTCTTCTCTATGGATGCGCTTGAACCAGTCGTCCGGATTCAGGCCGATCTCGCCTTCCTCGCAGCCGAGCATGGATTTCCAGCGCGTCGAAAAAAAGATCTCATTCGTCTTGAGGTTCCAGTCCCACAGGCCGTCGCGTGCACCGTGCACCGCCAACGCATAACGCTCCTCGCGGGCCTCAGCCTCCTCCGCGCGCTTGCGTTCGGTAATGTCAAAAGCGACATAGACGATACCAACCGGAAAATTGTC
>JAYSPZ010000113.1:0-7728 GCA_043721815.1 Gammaproteobacteria bacterium
ACTGGAAGGCCGCGCTAAACCGGTTTACCATCCAGTTTGAAGAGCGGATGCCGCAGCATTAAACGAAAACCCGTTTACACAAAATTCTGCACACCCCCCTTTTTTAAGTTTATCGGTCTGTAGATATTTCCTTGTGTTCACTTACGTCTCCAATCCCGTAATCGCAACGCTTTACTGCACAACATAGTAATCCGCTTGTAGGATCACTTTTTCTGCTCTGGGTATTCCTCGACATATTCGCGCGCATACTCGCCCCACTTGTCTGCTGTAACACGTGCAACCAGGTCGTAACCATTCTTGTTGGAATCTTTGCCGACCGGTTTGAATACGGCCATTTCACCTTCTTTCATGTCGCCGAAATCCTTGCCCGCCGCTTCCTGCAGATTGGGTTTGTGCGAGATCAACAACGTATTGGTGCCGGGCGCCGGCGGGGCGGCCAGCAACTCGCGCAATGCCTCGGCACGCCGTTTGGTTTCAACCGGTGCCACATTCTGTGGCTCGGCGATGTCCATGGTGGGCGTGAATTCACCGAGCTTGGCGAGTTTTGCCGTGTCTAGGGCGCGCGCATACGGGCTAACCAGAATCTTGCCAACCGGTATTTTTACGTCACTCAAGGCCTTACCTACGGCTGTCGCTTCGGCGCGTCCTTTATCGTTAAGCTGACGTTGTGCCTTGATATTGGCAAGATTCAAGGTATCGGTATCGGCCTGATTGGGATCGGTGCTGGCGTGACGCAGAAATAATACATAGCCGCCTTTTTGCAGCGCTTCTATGAGCTGTTCTCCACTGAGCATATCGGACCAGGCCGCGCTGGAAAATAACAAAGGAAGTGCTATTAGTGTTTGAGATATTTTGCCGAGTTTCATGTCGTGCTCCTTAATTCGTTTAAGTTAAAATAGGAAATTACAGATACCAGCGCAAAAAAGCCGCTGCATTCAGCGCAGTGATGCCCAACACTGAATTGACGGGCCAAAGAGCCGGATGAGGACGTGAGCTTTCGCTATAAATTGCCAGCCACGTCACAGTGATAAAAAGGCCGCCCACCACACAGGAGATTTTGGTGAGCAGCGCAATCAGGCCCACCCCTTCAATGTCAGGCAGTTGCCCCTTGAAGTAATAGCTGGCAGCGCCGAAACCGACACCAGTGATCGCTTGCAAGGCCCAGGCACAGGCTACTATCCAGACCAACCTGCGTTGCAGCGCTTTGCCATCAAGTGCGAAACTCCATACCGCGACGGGGATGCCAACTACGGTGGCGGCACCCAAGTTATGCAGCAACTGGATGCTGGCGTAGATAAAATTCAACAAGCGGCGAGCTTATTATTTGGCAAAGACCTTAATGGGTTGCTCGGGGCCGGTGGGAATGTGGCCTTTATCCACGACCTTGATGGCGATCACATGCTCGCCGGGTGCGAGTGCCGGCAGGGTGTAATTACCTTTTAATGCATGCACCGGGCCGCCACGCTTGCCGTCCACCCAGACGTGGAAGTGATCGTCGTTCGCTCCGCGGAGTACGACCTCGTATTCCAGGGGATATTCTTCATTGGCATCCAGTGTGCTGCCATCGGTGGGAGAGGTGATCTTGACGGTGCTTGCAGCCTGGGTAGTGTCATCGGCCAGGGTAGGGGGCAGGTTCAGCCCGAACAGCGCGACTAACAACAAACTGCGTGAAATTTTCATATCGTTATGTTCCATGATAGTGTTAAGAATGTTGATGACTACACAGTGCATAACTGATCTCTGTGAAGATTTATTCCTGATCAGGAAATATTGATCTGCTCGGGAATAAAACAGGTGTTGAGCGAGTCACACATTAATGAAGCGAGCTACATGGGCGAAAAAGACAAACTCACACGGTTCGAACAATTAGTCTTGCCGCACATGAATGCCGCCTATAACCTGGCACGCTGGCTGCTGCGTCATGACCATGACGCAGAAGACGTGGTGCAGGAGGCCTATCTGCGCGCGTATAAATTCTTTGCCGGGTTTCGCGGTGACGATGCACGTGCGTGGCTGCTGGTCATCGTTCGCAACACTTGTTATACATGGCTTGAGCAGAATCGCACCCATGCTGTCACTATTCCGTACGATGACGGTATGGATGAGAGTAGTTTTGAATGTGCTGATAGTGCCGAACTCGCGGATGCGTCGGCGAGCAATCCCGAGGCCGACCTTGTGCGTCAGGCGGATACGCAAGTGGTGAGGCGCGCCTTGGAGATGCTGCCCGCAGAGTTCCGCGAGGTCATCGTATTGCGCGAACTGGAGGGCTTGTCTTATAAGCAAATATCCGCTATCGCTCAGATTCCGGTGGGCACCGTGATGTCACGCCTGGCCAGGGGACGCAAACGTCTGCAAAAACTGTTGATGCAGTATCTGAATGAGGGCTTGACGTGAGTTGTAATCATACACAAGGTCTGCTCCAGGCTTATGTGGACGGCGAACTGGAGTTGAGCAAGGCGCTTGAGGTCGAGGTCCATATACAGACATGTACAGTCTGCTCCCAGGCATCTAAACATCTGGTGGCCTTGCGTGCTGCGCTGAACGATGCTGCGCTCCATTTTAGTGCCCCGCCATCCCTGCAAGTTCGAGTCGGCGCGGCGCTACGCAAAGCCGCCAAACTTGAAGGCAGGCCATCAAGTCATCACTGGCGCTGGCTCAGCGCGGTTGCAGCGACAGCCTTTGCCCTGGTGCTGGCCTGGAGCATAGTCCCGTTACTGAGCAACGTTTCTCAGCACGATATTCTGGTGCAACAGGTTGTCGCCAGCCATGTGCGTTCGTTGATGGCCCAGCATCTCACCGACATCAACTCTTCCGACCGGCACACGGTAAAACCCTGGTTTAACGGCAAGCTGGATTTCTCACCACCGGTGAAAGACCTTAATGAGCAGGGATTCCCGCTGCTGGGGGGGCGACTGGATTATGTGGACAATCGTTCAGTTGTGGCGTTGGTGTACCGTCATCGCGGGCATTTCATCAATTTGTTCATCTGGCCCGCTTCATCGCTTTCCGATACCGCTACGGTTGTGCTGGAGCAGCAGGGTTACCACGTGCTGCACTGGCGGCAGTCCGGTATGAATTACTGGGTAGTGTCGGAACTTAATGAAAAAGAGTTGCAAGAGTTTGCGCAACAGGTTCGTAGTGGGGCGTAGCACGACGTTTAAGCGTCGGAATAAAGCGTTTATGTTAAAATAGACCCTATGAGTACGAGTGCAAATGAGGCCCTGAGCCGCATCAAGGTCACCGTTGAGGTCGGCCGTTTGAGTACGGGCGGGCGGCGTTTGCATTGGGCGCGGCGGGCTATGCAGGCGGCGATGATCCTCATCTTTATCCTGATCCCGGTGACCGGTTTGTTTCGTATCGATCCGGCAGCCGGTTCCTTTGTTGTGCTGAGCCGACAGGTCTGGTTCTCCGATTTCTTCCTGGTATTCGGGTTTTGGGTGACGGTGGCGAGCGGCCTTATCCTCATGTACTCTGCCGTGGGCACTGCCTTTTGCGGTTGGGCCTGTCCGCAGAATACCCTCTCCGAGTGGGCTAATCGCATGACCCACAAGTTTCTGGGCAAGCGCGCGGAGGTCAGCCTGAGTGGCGAGGCGGTGCAGGTCTCGGCGGGAAAAAAGAGCTGGATCAATTGGGCCATATTGGGAATTTTATTTTTGGGCGTGTCGATGCTGACCGCGCTTGTCCCCATGTTTTATTTCTATTCACCCGGCGTGATGTGGTCGTTTGTCAGCTTCCGGGACGACGCGCGTCTGGCCGGATCGCTGTATTGGATCTACAGCATTTTTGTCGTCATCATCTTTGTGGATATTGCGGTGGTGCGTTATTTCTTTTGCCGCTTTATGTGTATCTACCGCGTCTGGCAGCACTCGTTCAAGACCACGCAAACCTTGCACATCGCCTATGACAGCGCGCGCGAAACCGAAGCGAACTGTGCCACGTGCAATTACTGTGTAACGGCCTGCCCGGTCGAAATTGATCCGCGCAACACCTCCACCTTCGATAGCTGCATTAATTGCGGTGCCTGCATTACCGCCTGCGATTCCTTGCAGGCGCGGAAAGGTTTGGCGAGTCTGCTACGCTTTGAATTCGGCGCGCGGGCCGAATCCAGAATCAACAAGCTGCGCAGCAATATCAGCTCGATGTTCGGCCGCGTAACCTGGACCATTCCCGTGACGTTGATCGGCGCCGCGATGTTCGTCTGGGGCATTGTAAGTTACCAGCCTTACCACTTTTCCGTGTACCGTGCGGAGACCTTGCAGGGTGCCCATATTCAGGATTACCGTATCAACATCGCCAACAAGCTCTACGCTGATGAGACGCTGACGGTGAGTGTGCAGGGCATGCCTGACGGCATGTATGAGTTGTCGGCACGCCAAGCTGTGTTTACCACGGCGGGCCGCCAGAATATTAATTTGCATATCTATCCGGGTTTAGCGCCGGGGCTACATTCTTTTGTGGTGCAGCTGCGGGCTGCGAACGGATGGCAGGACAGTTATCGGGTGCAGCATTTTGTTGCGAGAGATCAGACATGAATACGGCGGACCCGAGTCACCCTGATAAAGTGCCTGACAAGGGCCTGGACGCGGTAGACCCTGCTTGGGGCGATGCCTCGAATAATTTCGGCTACGCTTCAGAAGAAGAGCGGCACAACAAACGCGGGCTGGAGGACTGGGAGTTGGTGGAAAAAATCCCTGAGTCGCAGCGCAATATCCCCTACTGGTTTGGCGCAGTAATCTTTGTCGTATTACTGATTGCCATCGGATTGAGCTTTCCGTTCTGGGGTGATCGTCCCGGCTACGAACGCACGTGGGTGGACTGGGGCTTTGCCATGGCGCTGGTGTATATTGCGGTCGGTATCTCCTTTATTTACTCAATGATTAATCTGTACGGCTCGCAGCGCGCGGGCAAACTGGATTCGGATAAGGATGGCTCTGAAGATCAATAGCGATTACTGTTTGTCTGCCGGAAGCTCGCCGTATTTGAAGCAATCATTACTGGCCCTGCTGTGCCTGGGTTTGAGCGCATGTTTCGGAGACCAGGCGCAACAATCTCCACTGCAATATTGGCAGGGCATCGAATTTAGCGTGGAGACGCGTCCAAATCCCGCCAAGGTGGGTATAAACGAGGTGTTGATAGTGGCGACCCGACCACGTCGCCAGCCGGAATTTAATTTATTGGTGTCGATTCGCATGCGCAAGGACGCGCCGTGGGTGCAAGGTATTCAAGACGGGCATACCGGAATTTTTCGCAGGGGCCTGGCGATGCGCGAGCCTGGGCCGCAAACCCTGTGGGTACAGATTCAGCGTGTGGACAGTAGCGGACCCAGCGCCAGCGAGAAAATTGTATTCGCTTTCCCGATCGTAGTGGAGTCTGATAAGTAATCGTTCCTCATAAAGACAACCCCCATCCCTGCGCAAGCTCAGAGCTTCCTTAAGCGATGGCCGGTTTAATCCGTCTTTTCAGTGCAGGGCTTTCTATCCAGCGGCGCAGTAATAAAATCTTATGTCCGCCGCGCGGTTCGACGCAACGCGGGCACGTTAAATAACTCAAGTACAGCTCCCGAGGGCGATGTCCCTCTGCCACCAATGTCTGTTGAATGTGACGCACGCCCACGGAAATTGTTCCTACATCGCCCTGATGCAAATAGCCGCGCACATGAAAGGGGCTGGTGAGAAACTCCAGGTGACGGGCCGGAGAGACCGCTGTTTCGAGCAAGCGAATAATGCAGCCGCGGAAGGCTGCCGAGCGCGTGAGGATCAGGCCCGGCCAGCGTTCTTGCAGATTCAGCCGAATCAATGCCTGGTGCTGGCGTGCGGCGTAGGCCTCATAGCCGATAGGCATGTGCAGGAACAAAGGGATGGGGAGGATGTGGGCGAGTGCGCCGCCCAGGTCGATGTCTTGCTCATGCCAGTCGGGAAATATTTTTGGACAAGCGCAATCCAGCGTCATGTATCCCTTCCGTTTATCCGTCCGTTTTTTTGTACAGTTGCCGGACGCTCAGAAAGATATTTGCGAAATAAATCCAGAAGCCCATGCCCATTATGGTTGCTGCTGTGGCAATGGTGAATGGGTAAAAGCGATGCACGTCGGCAACAGCGCCGGGATTGTTCAGCAGGAGATAGCCTTCCCAGATACCGAAGGTCATGAGTGTGAGATAAAAACAGCTAACACCTATCGCGGTCCACCAAAACGTATGTTCAAGCAGGCGTTGCGAGTACAGCGGCCTGCCGGAGAGCAAGGGCAGCAGATGATACGTTAGCGCCATGGTGAGCAGCACCACGCCACCCACGATGTTGATGTGCGCGTGCGCCAGCGGATCAATCAAATGGCCCGGATTGCTGTTGGGGGTTCCAATGGATTCCAGCCAGGCGCGTATCGGACGAATGACCTGGAGTACGCCATGCACCGTCCCCACAAAAAGGAAGCCGGCCGAAGTCGCCAAAAATTTAATGAGGGGGTGGGGTAGCTTGGCCATGGGCGGGAACGGCAAACTCACTATCCGACGTGGCGGATTTTAATGGAACACAGGAACAGCCCGAATGCCCTTGACTACCCTGAGCAGGGTGCAGGCAGGGAGGACGGAAACCAACGAAGCCTTGCCCGGAGCGCCGGGCAAGAGGCGTAAGCTATTTCTTGCCGTGCTGCGCTTCGTGTAACTGAACCAGGGCAATGTTGGTGAGCCAGATTGCCAGGCTAATGCCGCCGACAAAGAGGACGATAGGAATAATGATGTAGGCAGACATGGATATTTCCTGTTAGTGAGTGCGAATAAACTCCCGCAATTATAGCCGCGCCGGCAAGGCCGGTGCAAGCTTCACAAGGGGCTTGCGCACCTCCGCCCTGCCTGTACCGCGCGGGTCGCTGGCGGCGGTTACGCCAAGTTTGTGATCCCATAGAAGAGCCTGCATATTGCCATAGGTATCATCCAAAGCCTCGAGTTTATGGCCTAATTTCTCCAGTCCGGCAATAGTTTCCGCCGGTAAGGCCCCCGGTTCGTACTGCACGATATCCGGCAGAAACTGATGGTGAAAGCGCTTTAGGCTCACCCAGGACGTTGGATCGTGGCCAGCGGCAAAGTCGAGCGTAGCCAGCAGTACCATGCTGATAATGCGGCTACCGCCCGGGGTGCCGAGGATGGCAATACCGCGCTCATTCTCCAAAAAGGTCGGTGTCATGCTCGATAGCGGGCGCTTGCCGGGCGCGATGGCATTGGCCTCCGCGCCCACCAGCCCATACACATTGGGCGTGCCGGGTTTGGCGGAAAAATCATCCATTTCGTCGTTCAGCAACACGCCAGTACCCGGTACCATGAAGCCCGATCCGAACGGGAAGTTGGTGCTCATGGTGGCCGCGACGCGATTGCCCGCGCTATCCAGCACGGAAAAATGCGTGGTGTGATTACCACCAGGCAAGGGAACTGCGCCGGGCAGACTGTCGCTGGGCGTAGCGCGATCACTGCGTATACCCGCGCGCAGACCCGCCGCATAATCCGGGTCAGTCAGCCGCGCCACAGCTATCTTCACAAAATCCGGGTCGCCCAGATAATCCGCACGATCACGATAGGCGCGTCGCATCGCCTCGATAAGCAAATGCGTGCGTGTGGTTGAGGGGAGCGTTTCCAGATCGTAAGCCGCCAGGATGTTGAGCATGGTCAACAGTGCTACCCCACCCGAGGACGGCGGTGCCGCCGAGGTAATGCGCATGCCGTGATATTCCCCGCGCACCGGT
>JAYSPZ010000114.1:0-3415 GCA_043721815.1 Gammaproteobacteria bacterium
CCATCGCCATGGAAGAAGGCCTGAGATTCGCCATCCGCGAGGGTGGCCGCACCGTGGGCGCAGGCGTGGTGGCGAAGATATTTGAGTAATAGAGGCAAGACGCAAGAGTAGATACAAAAGTTCGTTCTTTTCACTGTACCAGAGATTATTTTTATGGCTAACCAAAGAATACGTATCCGCTTAAAGGCCTTCGATCATCGTCTGATCGATCAGTCGGCGCGTGAGATAGTAGAAACCGCGCGGCGTACCGGTGCCCAGGTACGCGGGCCGATTCCGCTGCCGAGCAAGATCGAGCGCTTTACGGTACTGACCTCGCCCCACGTGGACAAGGATGCGCGCGACCAGTACGAGATTCGCACGCATAAACGCCTGATGGACATCGTCGATCCCACCGATAAGACCGTGGACGCGCTGATGAAGCTCGACCTGGCCGCAGGTGTGGATGTACAAATCAAGCTGAATTAATAAATCCCCCGGCCTCTGGCCACCCCCTTTATGAAGGGGGTCGAGCGTAGCGAGGGGGGGTTTTGTCGGAATTGAACGAGAAAATTAAAATGGCAATTGGATTAGTGGGTCGTAAATGCGGCATGACGCGCGTCTTCACCGAAGACGGGGCATCCATACCCGTGACGGTAATAGAGGTCGAGCCGAATCGCGTGAGCCAGGTAAAGACCGTGGCCGTGGATGGCTATCGCGCCGTGCAGATTACCCTCGGCACGCGCCGCGCCTCACGCGTTACCAAGGCCGCCGCCGGGCATTTTGCCAAGGCGGGCATTGGCGCGGGCCGCAGCCTTTGGGAATTCCGTCTGGATGACGGCGAAGGCGAAGATATCGCGCTAGGGTCTGAGCTTAAGGTGAATATCTTTGCCCCGGGCCAAAAGGTGGATGTGAGCGGCACCACGATCGGTAAAGGCTTTGCCGGCACAATCAAGCGCCATCACTTCACCATGGGCGATGCTACGCACGGTAACTCCCTGTCGCATCGCTCGCCCGGTTCCATCGGCCAGAATCAATCGCCGGGCCGCGTATTCAAGGGTAAGAAAATGTCGGGTCATTTAGGTAACGTAAGACGCACCACGCAGACCCTGGAGGTCGTGCGTGTCGATGTCGAGCGCAATCTTCTGTTAATCAAGGGTGCCGTTCCGGGATCCGCAGGCAGTGATGTCGTGGTGAACCCTGCCGTCAAACGCCGTACTAAGGCCGCCTAAGGGGAAACGCCAGTGCAACTGAATCTAACATCAGCAAGCCAGGGCAAGGCCGACAAAAAAGGCGCTGCTACGGCCAACAGCATCGAGGTTTCTGATATAAGCTTCGCCTGCGATTTCAATGAGGCCTTGGTCCACCAGGTCGTCACCGCCTATTTGGCCGGTGCGCGCGCAGGTACACATGCCCAGAAGACGCGCGCCCAAGTTCGTGGCGGCGGTAAAAAGCCCTGGAATCAAAAGGGTACCGGCCGTGCCCGCGCCGGTACCTCGCGCAGCCCGATCTGGCGTAGCGGCGGTAAGGTCTTTGCGGCGGTAACGGCGGATTACTCGCAGAAGGTCAACAAGAAGATGTACCGCGGTGCGATGCGCGCCATCTTTTCCGAATTGGTACGCCAGGAACGCCTGATCGTGGTCGATGATTTTTCCCTGGAGGCTGCCAGCACCAAAGGTTTAGTGCTTAAGCTCAAGGACCTGGGTCTGTCGGATGCCTTGATCGTGACCGAGAATGTGGATGCAAACCTGTATCTGTCGGCACGCAATCTGCACAAGATCGATGTACGCGATGTAGCCGCCATCGATCCCGCCAGCCTGATCGGTTTCGAAAAGGTGCTGATTACCGTTGAGGCGCTTAAGAAGGTTGAGGAGTCGCTGGCATGAATCAAGAACGCTTAATGAAGGTGCTGCTAGCCCCCCATGTCTCCGAGAAAAGTTCGGTTGCTGCGGAGCGCAACAAGCAATTTGTCTTTCGGGTGGTCGGTGATTCGAACAAGGACGAAATCAAGAGTGCCGTGGAACTCATGTTCAGCGTGCAGGTGGATGCAGTGCGCACCGCCAACGTAAAAGGTAAGAGCAAGCGCGCCGGTAAACGCATGGGCCAGCGTAGCGACTGGAAGAAGGCCTATGTCAGTCTGAAGCCGGGCTTTGATATAGACTTTACAGGGAATAAGTGAGATTCGTTCGCTCGCTAAATCCTCATAATGCGATTTTGCAGACTTTAAAATTGAGAAATTACTATGGCGCTCGTTAAAGCTAAACCAACCTCTGCCGGACGGCGCTTTGTCGTCAAGGTGGTAACGCCCAATCTGCATAAGGGCGAGCCGTATGCGCCGCTTTTGGAAAAGCAATCCAAAAACGCGGGACGCAACAACCAGGGCCGCATTACCGTAAGGCACCAGGGTGGCGGGCATAAGCAGCACTACCGTTTTATCGATTTCAAGCGCGATAAGGACAGCATCGTAGGCACCGTGGAGCGTATCGAATACGATCCCAACCGCAGTGCGCATATCGCCCTGGTGTTATACGCCGATGGCGAGCGCCGCTACATCATTGCCCCCAAGGGCATAGAGGCGGGCAGTCAGATCGTGTCCGGTGCCGATGCGCCGATTAAGCCGGGCAATTGCCTGCCGATACGCAACATCCCGATTGGCAGTACCGTGCACTGCATCGAGATGAAGCCGGGCAAGGGCGCGCAGATTGCACGCAGTGCCGGTGCCGCAGTACAGCTCGTAGCACGCGAAGGTGCGAGTGCGACCTTGCGTCTGCGCTCGGGCGAGATGCGTAAAATATTATCCGACTGCCGCGCCACGCTGGGCGAGGTCGGTAACGCCGAGCACGGCCTGCGTTCCTTGGGCAAGGCCGGTGCCAAACGCTGGCGCGGTATCCGTCCGACGGTGCGTGGTGTTGCGATGAATCCGGTCGATCATCCGCATGGCGGTGGTGAAGGCAGAACCTCGGGCGGACGCCATCCGGTGTCGCCGTGGGGCACGCCGACCAAGGGTTACAAGACCCGTGGCAACAAACGCACTGACGGCATGATTGTGCGCCGTCGTAATAAGTAACGACGAGAGATAACCATGCCACGTTCAGTTAAAAAAGGCCCGTTTGTCGATGCCCACCTGATAAAAAAGGTCGAGGCTGCATTTGCTACCAGTAGTAAGCGTCCGATCAAGACCTGGTCGCGCCGCTCGATGATATTGCCGGACATGATCGGCCTGACACTCGCCGTGCATAACGGTCGCCTGCATATCCCCGTGCTAATCAGCGACAATATGGTCGGCCACAAGCTCGGCGAATTCGTTCCTACGCGCACCTTTAGAGGGCACGTCGGGGATAAAAAGGCCAAGACGTAATCAAGACTACGAGATAAATTAAATGGAAACCTTCGCAAAATTAAAAAACGCCCACCTGTCCGCTCAGAAGGGCCGTCTGGT
>JAYSPZ010000115.1:0-9804 GCA_043721815.1 Gammaproteobacteria bacterium
TAGTGATCCGGTGGTTCTGTATGGAAGGGCCATCGCTCAACGGATAAAAGGTACTCCGGGGATAACAGGCTGATACCGCCCAAGAGTTCATATCGACGGCGGTGTTTGGCACCTCGATGTCGGCTCATCACATCCTGGGGCTGAAGCCGGTCCCAAGGGTATGGCTGTTCGCCATTTAAAGTGGTACGCGAGCTGGGTTTAGAACGTCGTGAGACAGTTCGGTCCCTATCTGCCGTGGGCGCTGGAGATTTGAGAGGAGCTGCTCCTAGTACGAGAGGACCGGAGTGGACGTACCCCTGGTGTTCCGGTTGTCATGCCAATGGCACAGCCGGGTAGCTATGTACGGACAGGATAACCGCTGAAAGCATCTAAGCGGGAAGCCCCCCTCAAGATGAGATCTCCCGAGAGCTTGACTCTCCTAAAGGTCCGTCGAAGACTACGACGTTGATAGGCTGGATGTGGAAGTGCAGCAATGCATGTAGCTAACCAGTACTAATTGACCGTGCGACTTGACCATATAACACCCAAGTGGTTTGGGTTGTTACTGGTTATTGAATGTAAATACCCACAGCGCCTTATACAACTTCCCGATTTGTTTTTACGTGTGGGCTTAATGCCTGCACGAATCAGTTTGCCTGGCGGCCATAGCGAGCGTGAACCACCCGATCCCATCCCGAACTCGGAAGTGAAAGCGTTCAGCGCCGATGATAGTGTGGGAGTTCCTATGCGAAAGTAGGTCACTGCCAGGTTTTATACCCGAACCCCTGTAAGATTAATCTTGCAGGGGTTTTTTATTGGGAGGTGAGAGGAGCCAAAGCTAATTACGAAACTGTTGGTTCAAAGTTTCCCTAATGGTGGCTGCGTCCTGCTGCCCGTAGAGTGTTTTGAGCCTTTCGCCGTTAGGCGCAAAAAAGACTAATGCGGTAAAGGGTGTGTCGTACTTTTCGGCAAAACCCTTTCCCTTCCGAGTGAATATGTCCGCCACCAGGAATTTCACGTGCCCTTCATATTCCCCCCGCAAGGTATTCAGGGCGTTCATGGTTTCCAGGCTGGCCAATTTATTGTGGTCATGCACCAGAACGACGGCATTTTCGCCCTTGCCGATCAAGGAGATATCCTGCGAGTAGCCACGCGGCAGCAGGCTTATTAGGGTGGCTACGGAGCCGATAACCACCAATAGGATAAAAAATTTGAGCCACGGTCGTAAGTTTAACCTGGCGGGCTGAAGGGGTGCATTGTTGGTCACTTGGTCCATCGTTTACCCCTGGGTCACAATCGAACAGACAAGCCAATGATACCCTTCTATCAATCGGCTGACCGCTTGACCCGATGGCATGGATATTGCTCTTTCCATTTGCAAGAGGTGGAGCTGTACTTCGGATGGCTATTCCATCCGGCCCATTAGCCACCCAGACACTAATCACTGGTCTCTGCTTAGCTATCTGCAAGGTGTCCGTATGGATATTGCCACATTGACCGGTAAAGTTCAGGTGCCCACCCCGCACCAACACTCGCCATCCCGTGAGAAACGTCGACGCTACCGAACCTATATTGCCTTGGGTATTTTTGGCCTGTTTACCATGAGCGCGAGCCTCTATATGGGTTTGGATATTTTGGCTACCTATGAGAATACTCTTAGCGTTTCCCAGGAATGGACCGAGCGCTTAAGCAGTTTAGCGGAACTTCAGGCATCAGCAGCGCCTGTTGATGCGCCCGGCAACAATGTATTTACATCCAATAATCCTGAAGCTGAGCTACAGGCCATGTTGACGGCGTACCGAGCCTTTGAGGCAAAGCTGGCAAGGGTACGCGAGGATTCACAGACAAACGTTACTTTGCAGGAAGCAACCGCTTTGCTCGCTAATTTCGATGGTATTCAGGCGGAAATGGCTGCTGTTATGGAAGACGGCAAGCCCATCTTTGAATATTTTTCCAAAGGAGAATTGGTTAAGGCCGCCGCGCAGATGGCAATTATGGATCGTAGCTATGCGGTAGTGCTAGGCAGCTTTGCGCATCTGGAGGGGGATATTCGCGAGATACAGCGGCGGTATTTTAATCAGGAGATGCGGGTGGCTGATACCCTGGAGAAATATCAATATGCGATCGCCGCCTTCATCTTCATGATGATCGTCAGCACGAGCTATTACGGTTTCAGATTCGCGCAACAGGCGGAAGTATCTGCCCGATTGATTGAGCAGGAGCAGGGGCTCAAGCTGAAGCTGAAGGCAGAGCAACGCTTGCACACCCTGATGGAAAACATCTCCGACCTGATTATCTTGGTGGATAAGGAAGGAATTATCCGTTACCTAAGCCCAGCCGCAAAAAGTGTATTGGGTTACGAACCGGAAGAATTACTTGGGATGCCATTGCAGAATTACGTGCGAGCGGAAGATATGCCCGGCGTGATAGAGGTGTTGAGCCAAGCCCTCCAACATCCCGGGCACCATGTTTCTTCGCTGGAATTTCACCTACAGCACAAAGGCGGTTCTTGGGGCATCTTCGAGGCTATAACGAGTAATCAAAATGGCGGTTTTGACGAAGAAACGGCAGGGGTTATCTTTAATTGTCGCGAGATCAGCGAGCGCAAACATGCGGAAGAAACCATCAAGCACCTGGCCTATTACGACAGCCTGACCCACTTGCCTAATCGTACCCTGTTTCGTGATCGCCTCCAGCAGGCGGTGGCCGCTGCCAAGAGCGAAAATCGGCCACTCGCGATATTAGTCCTGGGCCTGGACCGTTTCCGTGAGGTCAACGATACACTTGGCCACCAAAATGGTGACCTGTTGTTGGAGCAGGTGGGGCAACGCCTAACAACCGCACTGCGAGAGGATGACCTCGTGGCGCGTCTCGGTGGGGATGAATTTGCCGTGTTGTTGCCTCGGCTGGTTGACGCTGAGAGTGTCACCCGTGTCGTACGAAGGTTAGAAGCCGTACTTGAAGCACCCTTTATGGTGGAGAGCTTTCTCTTAGATGTACACGCCAGTATCGGCATCGCGCTCTTTCCAGAACATGGGGAAGATGCAGACAGTCTTTTGCGCCATGCCGATGTGGCTATGCATCTCGCCAAGCAGACCGGTAGCTTGGCCTATTATGCGCCCGAGTTCGACCCTTATAATCCGCGCCGCCTGACTCTGCTCAGTGAGCTGCGTCAAGCCATAGAGTCTAATCAGCTGGTACTCCACTACCAACCGAAGCTATGCCTGAAGACCGGTCTCATGTACGGGGTGGAGGCTCTGGTGCGCTGGCCACACGCGGAGCACGGATTAATTCCGCCTGATCAGTTTATTCCCCTGGCCGAGAAGACCAATCTAATACAATCATTGACGTGGTGGGTGCTACGCACCGCACTGCACCAGTGCCGGGCCTGGCAGGAGGCCGGTTTGGAGCTTAATATGGCCGTGAACCTGTCGGCCGCCCTGTTGCATGATGAAACGCTAACCGCGCGCGTTGCCGAATTGCTTAAGCTGAGCGGTGTAAACCCCGCTCAGCTTACCCTGGAGATTACCGAGAGTGCCTTGATGGCGGATATCAAGCAGGCTACGAATAATCTTGAGCGACTGCATCAAATGGGCGTGATTTTCTCTATTGACGACTACGGTACCGGGTATTCGTCGCTTGCCTATCTTTGGCAATTACCGGTAAGCGAGATCAAGATCGACAAATCCTTTGTCCTGGGCTTTATGACGCAGCTCAGTAACACGGCTATCGTGCGCTCGACTATCGAACTGGGGCATAGTCTTGCCCTTAAGGTTGTTGCCGAGGGTGTGGAAGATGAGCAGACCTGGCTGGGGTTGGCCGCGCTGGGTTGCGATATGGCGCAGGGCTATCACATGGCCCGGCCCATGCCGGCCGAGAAGCTGCTGGCCTGGCTGAAGGAATCGCCGTGGGGTGCGGCAACGCTGAGGGACAACTCGCTAATCTCGCAAACCCTCAGTCTTGCGCATTGTTCCTGAACAGAACTTACGGATTGTTACTTGGTCGCGGCAGCGGCCAGCGCCCGAATCCGCGTGTTGAGGCGGCTCTTATGGCGGGCGGCCTTATTCTTTGAAATCAATCCCTTACGGGCCATGCTATCGATGGCCGGTACCGAGGCCTTATAAGCGGCTTCGGCTTGGGGCTTATCGCTCCCGGCGATGGCGCTAACCACCTTTTTAATGCTGGTGCGCATCATGGAACGCAGTGACACATTGTGTTTGCGCCGACCCTCGGCCTGACGCGCGCGCTTCTTTGCTTGAACGGTGTTTGCCAAGATAATGCTCCTGGAATTCTGAATGAGGAAAACTGCGAATTATCCTATCTTTGGGCGCTTATGTCAAAACTAGCAGCCCAGCCTCTAAGGGTGCGAAGTTTCCCTGGATAGCGGCGCATCGATGAAATTCTGACATAATGCCGCATATTTAATTAAGGGCATTTGATGGTGAGCGACACCTTCCCCTGCGGCGCAAACAGCGCACTATTCATCCAGAGACTACGGCGCTGAGCAAACACCTGCTGAAATCCACCTTAACGGTTGGTTCCATGACGATGATCTCGCGCGTGCTGGGTTTTGCGCGCGATATTGTCATTGCACGCCTGTTCGGCGCGGCGAGCGGGGCCGATGCCTTTTTTGTGGCGTTCCGCATCCCGAATTTTCTGCGGCGCTTGTTTGCGGAGGGGGCGTTTTCCCAAGCCTTCGTCCCCATCCTCTCCGAATACAAGACGCGCCGTAGCCATGCCGAAGTGCAACTCTTGACCGACCATGTCGCCGGCACGTTGGGCGCCGTATTATTCGGTGTGACGTTAGCCGGTGTGCTTGCCTCACCGCTGCTAGTCATGGCATTCGCCCCCGGCTTTCTGGACGAACCCCTGCGCTACGATTTAACCGTGTCGATGTTGCGCATCACCTTTCCCTATTTGTTATTTGTCTCATTAACAGCCCTGGCCGGCGGCATACTGAATAGCTACGGCAAATTCAGTGTGCCGGCCATTACGCCGGTGTTTCTGAATATCGCCATGATAGGAACGGCGATCTGGCTGGCCCCGCACCTTGAGCATCCAATTACCGCACTGGCATGGGGCGTATTTATCGGCGGCCTGGTGCAATTGTTATTTCAATTGCCGTTTCTGTACCGCTTGCGTCTGTTGCCGCGGCCTCGGTATAAGCGCGGCGATGAAGGTGTGCGGCGCGTGATCAAGTTGATGTTACCGGCGCTGTTCGGTGTCTCGGTCACGCAAATTAATCTGCTGTTCGATACCTTGATTGCTTCGTTTCTGGTCGCCGGCAGTGTGTCCTGGCTGTATTACTCAGACCGCCTGGTCGAGTTTCCGTTAGGCGTGTTTGGCATCGCCTTGGCGACTGTGCTGTTGCCCAGCCTTTCGCAAACGCATACCAAGGGGTCGCCCGAACATTTTTCGCGCACGCTCGATTGGGCGCTGCGTTGGGTGGTGCTGATCGGATTACCATCCACGGTAGGATTGGTCTTGTTGGCAGGCCCGTTGCTGACCACCTTGTTTCATTACGGCGAATTCAATGCGCACGATGTGGCAATGTCAACGCGCAGCTTGATGGCCTTTGGTGTCGGCCTGCTCGGGTACATTTCCATTAAGGTATTGGCACCGGCGTTTTATGCGCGTCAAAACACAAGCACCCCGGTACGCATCGGCATCATCGCCATGTTATCCAATATGGTGATGAATATGATCCTGGTATTTCCGCTGGCGCATGCGGGCCTGGCGCTGGCCACCGCGTTATCGGCCTTCTTAAATGCCGGCCTCTTGTACCGCGCATTGCGCAAAACGGGTGCCTTTCAGCCCTTGCCGGGCTGGCAGGTTTTTGCATTACGCGTGCTCGTTGCGAATATTCTGATGGGTGCGGTGCTATGGTTCGGCAACAGTGACCTGTTGCTTTGGTTGCAATGGTCTGCTGCAACGCGCGCCCTGCATTTAGCGGGCTTGTCCTTGGCCGCCGCGTCGGCCTATCTGATTAGCTTGTGGATATGCGGGATACGCTGGAAAGATATGCTGATGAAACCGATGGGCGGATGACACGTTGGTACATCGAAAATACGTTTTAGAGTTAAGCCTTAAATCGGGAACCTTCGGGTTTAACCGTGCCCGCGCTTGGCGTTGTGCATTACAATTACCGTTTTGCCCTGCGCTGGGTTGATATTGAATGGAGCTTACTAGGGGATTATACAATCTGCGCCCAAACCATCGGGGTTGCGTTGCGACCATCGGCAATTTTGACGGCGTGCATCTCGGGCATCAGGCGGTATTGGGGCAGCTGGCGGAAAAATCGGCTGAGTTAGGCATCCCCGCAGTCGTGGTCCTATTCGAACCGCAGCCGCAGGAATTTTTTGCCAGGGGTACGATCCCCGCGCGCTTGAGCCGCTTTCGCGAAAAGATGCAGGTATTGCGCCGTTATTCCGTAGACCGCGTCGTTTGTCTGCGCTTTAACCGCTCCCTCGCGGCCATGCAGGCCGAAGAATTTATTCAGAAATTGCTCGTCGATGGTCTGGGTGTGCGCTACCTGGTGGTGGGCGATGATTTTCGTTTCGGCCATGCACGTCGGGGCGATTTCGCCATGCTCCAAGCGGCGGGTTTGCGGCAGGGTTTTCAGGTGGTCAATATGCACACCTTCAGCGTGGATACGATCCGCGTCAGCAGTACGCGTATCCGCGAGGCGCTGGCACAGGAAGATTTTGCCACGGCCGAGAAACTGCTGGGTCGCCCTTATCGTATGTCGGGACGCGTGAGTCATGGTGATAAGCGTGGGCATGACCTGGGATTTCCCACCGCTAATATCGAATTGCATCGCCAGGTTACGCCGCTGCAAGGGATCTTCGCCGTGGAGGTGTTTGGCCTGGAGCAGGAACCGCTGGCCGCCGTGGCCAGCATCGGGACGCGGCCAACCTTTGATGGGACACGCTGCCTGCTCGAAGTACATGTATTCGATTTCGACCGGGATATTTACGGGCGTTACGTGCAGGTAGAGTTCCTGAACAAGCTGCGCGATGAAGTGCGCTTCGAGACGCCTGCTGCGCTACGTCGGCAAATGGAAGTCGATGCCACGCAGGCTCGAGATTTTTTTAAAAAATATCATACACGTTAAAAAAGATGTCATTCTGAGGGAGCATTAAGGATCGAAGAATCTTTAGGCCATATCCTTCGCCACGCTCAGGATGACATAGGAACTTATGAGGACACAGTGACTGATTACAAAGATACCCTGAATCTTCCGCAGACCGATTTTCCCATGAAGGCGAACTTGCCTGCTCGCGAGCCGGAGATTCTCAAACAATGGGAAGATATTGGCCTGTATGCGAAGTTGCGAGAGGCCGGCCGGGGCCGGGAAAAATTTGTCCTGCACGATGGACCTCCGTATGCAAATGGCGAGATACACATCGGTCATGCCGTGAACAAGGTGCTGAAAGACATTATCGTCAAGGCCAAGACCTTGAGCGGATTTGACGCGCCTTACGTGCCGGGTTGGGACTGCCACGGCCTGCCCATTGAGTTGATGGTGGAAAAAAAGATCGGTAAGGCCGGTATCGCCGTCGATGCGAAAACATTTCGCACGGCCTGCCGCGATTACGCACTTGAGCAGGTGCAGTCACAACGCGAGGATTTTAAGCGCCTGGGCATCACCGGCGATTGGGAACAGCCGTATCTCACCATGGACTTCAAGTTCGAGGCCGATATTGTGCGCGCACTGGGGCGCGTGATCGAAAATGGACATCTTTACAAGGGCTTCAAGCCCGTGCACTGGTGCACCGATTGCGGCTCCGCGCTCGCCGAGGCCGAGGTGGAGTACGAAGATAAAAGCTCGCCTGCCATTGATGTGGGCTTTACCGTTGTTGATGAAGCGGATTTTCTTGCACGCTGTAAATTTTTACCGGATGTCACAGACCTGGGCTCAGGATCCATCAGCGTGGTTATCTGGACGACGACACCCTGGACCCTGCCCGCCAACCAGGCAGTCGCGCTTAACCCCGATTTTAAGTATGTGCTGGCGCAATACACAGGCGAGTTCGGTAGTGCGCGTCTGTTGCTCGCAGAAGATTTGTGGGATTCCGCAACGAAGCGCTATGGCGGCGAATACACAGCGCTGGCCACTTGTCGTGGCGTTGACCTGGAGGGCGTGAAATTAAGGCATCCCTTCTATGACCGCACGGTGCCGGTCATTCTCGGTGAGTACGTCACCACCGAGGCGGGAACCGGCGCGGTGCACACGGCACCCGGTCACGGTCAGGACGATTATGTGGTCGGGATGCGCTATGGCCTGCCGGTAAACAATCCCGTGGGCGGCGATGGAAAATTTTTACCTGGCACCGAAATCTTCGCGGGCGAGCATGTGTTCAAGGCCAACGCGCATGTCATCGAGGTGTTGAAGCAAAACGGCAGGCTGATACATGCCGAGACTATTCAGCACAGCTATCCGCACTGCTGGCGTCACAAGACGCCGATTATTTTTCGGGCCACGCCGCAATGGTTTATCAGCATGGAGCAGAACGGCCTGCGCAATGCGGCGCTTGCCTCGATACAAAAAACACAATGGTTGCCCGATTGGGGGCAGGCGCGCATCGAAGGTATGGTGACGGGTCGCCCCGATTGGTGTATCTCGCGCCAACGCACCTGGGGTGTGCCGATTGCGTTGTTCGTGCACAAGGAAACGAGTGCACCGCACCCGGATACAAAAGATCTCATCGAGCAGGTGGCCCAGCGTATCGAAGAGCGCGGCATCGATGCCTGGTTTGAACTTGATGCGGATGAATTGCGGATGTCTGATGCCGCGCACTATGAAAAAGTTACCGACACGCTGGATGTCTGGTTCGATTCGGGTGTTACGCATGCCTGCGTGCTGGAACAGCGTGCGGAACTGGGTATGCCAGCGGATCTTTATCTTGAAGGCTCCGACCAGCATCGTGGCTGGTTCCAATCCTCGTTGCTGACCTCGGTTGCGATGCACGGCACGGCACCGTACAAGTCGGTGCTCACACACGGATTTGCCGTGGATGCCAAGGGCCAGAAGATGTCCAAATCAAAGGGCAATGTGGTGGCCCCACAAAAGGTGATTAATAGCCTGGGGGCGGATATTCTGCGCCTGTGGGTAGCGTCCACCGATTATCGCGGTGAGATGAATGTCTCGGACGAAATCCTGAAGCGGACGGCGGATTCTTATCGCCGAATACGAAATACGGCACGTTTTCTGCTGGCTAATCTCAACGACTTCGATCCTCGTGTCGACCGCGTAAGTCATGACAAACTGCTGATGCTTGATCGTTGGGTCATGGCAACTACCCAGGCGCTGCAAAATAATATTATAACTGCGTACGAAAAATATGAGTTCCACAAGATTTATCAGGAGCTACATAATTTTTGTGTTTCAGATTTAGGTGGGTTTTACTTAGATGTCATAAAAGACCGTCAGTACACAATGCAGCAGAACAGTAGTGCGCGCCGCTCGGCGCAGACCGCTATTTACTGCGTTCTGGGAGCCATGGTGCGGTGGTTCGCGCCGATTCTGAGTTTTACTGCGGAAGAAATTTTGCGCCACATGCCCGGCGAACGCGCCTCATCCGTTTTTCTGCAAACATGGCAGGAGTTTCCAGACAACTATTTTAATGAGCCAATCGGCAATAACATGATTCTGGAGTATTGGGAATATATTAGGGCCGTGCGTGAAGCGGTGGGCAAGGAGCTTGAGAAATTACGCGCGGCAGGCAAAATCGGATCTTCCCTTGATGCTGAGGTGGATATTTACTGCGATGATAATTTATATGCAGAGCTGGAGCGACTCAAAGATGAACTTCGTTTTGTACT
>JAYSPZ010000116.1:0-8188 GCA_043721815.1 Gammaproteobacteria bacterium
CGAGCCGCCGCTCAGCCTGGAGGGCGCGGCTGACCACTGGAACCACCGCGAAGACACGGATTACTACTCTCAGCCCGGTGCACTGTTCCGTCTGATGACACCGGCCCAGCAACAAGTATTGTTCGAGAATACCGCGCGTTCCATTGGTGGTGCGCCGCGCGAGATTCAGGTTCGCCACATCGGCAACTGCCTGAAGGCTGATCCAGCTTATGGCAAGGGTGTTGCCGATGCACTGGGCATTGCGCTGAATGAATTACCCAGAGAGGCGTAGACAAACAGGCTAACAAATCGCTCAACACGGACATGCAAAAGTGGCGCGCCTCTTAATTTGAATGTCAGGTGGTGCTTGATTAATTTAGGTGAAAAAATTCATCCTTGGAATTTTCCACATCGTTCCAGTTTCTATTTAAGTCCTACCGCTCCCACCCAAGCGGTGCACTAGCCAATCCAGGGCGCGATACGGCAAGAGTCGTTTCAGCGCCGCCGCCAAATAGGTAGGTGCCGTCACAAAATAGCGCGGCTTGGGACGCGCGCTTTCCAAGGCATGGAGGATCTTCGCAAGTACCGCCTCCGGTCCCAAGGTAAACGGCATCACTGTGCCGGACTGGGTTAAGCGCCGCTCCATGGCGAGGTATTTGGCCCTATGTACGCTACCCTCGGAATCGATGTTTTTTTGATAGGCTGCAAAGGAGTTGGGCCTGAAGCGGCTGCGTATCGGGCCGGGTTCGACCAGGGAGACAAAGATTCCGCTGCCGATCAATTCCAGACGCAGGGTGTCCGTAAGACCCTCCAGGGCAAACTTGCTCGCGTTGTAAGCGCCGCGAAACGGCAGCGCCACGAGGCCGAGCAGCGAGCTTATGTTTACGATGCGTCCCTCGCCTTGCGCACGCATTACGGGCAACAAGGCATTGGTCAACTCCAGAACGCCAAACACATTCGTTTCAAATTGCTCGCGTAACACGTCGCGCCGCAGATCTTCAACCGCACCGGATTGGCCATACCCGGCGTTATTGATGAGTGCATAAATTTTTCCGCTCGTGCGAATTAATATTTCCTGAACGGCCTGCTGTATAGACGCGGAATCACTGACATCGAGTTGCAAACTCTCCAGCCCTTGTCCTTGCAATGTTGCCACATCCGCTGCCTTGCGTGCCGTGGCGAATACGCGATAGCCGCGCGCCTGCAAACCCTCCGCAAGGCATCGGCCGATGCCGCTGGAGCAGCCTGTGATTAAAATATTTTTGCTTAGGGTCATACGTCGCAGGAATCTAATTACTGCACGTTGTTCGTAATGGACGCAGGCTCCAGTTTACGCCGCTCTTCCTGCTGCAAGGCCCACATGTGGGCATAGGCCTCACCCCGCTCCAGTAATTCGCGGTGCGAACCGCGCTCCACGATGCGGCCCTGATCCATGACTAAAATCTGATCGGCATCAATGATAGTCGACAGGCGATGAGCGATAACGAGAGTCGTGTGATGCGCAGCGACCTCGCGTAACGCGCCGAGAATAGCCTGCTCCGATTTTGAATCCAGCGCGGATGTCGCCTCATCGAAGATTAAAATCTTCGGGTCTTTTAAAATCGTGCGCGCAATCGCGACGCGCTGTTTCTCACCACCCGAGAGTTTCAGGCCGCGCTCACCGACCAGGGTGTCATACCCGGCAGGCAGCGTCTCAATAAAGTCGTGAATATGCGCCAACCGCGCGGCCTGCAAAACTTCTTCACGGTCGGCCTCGGGTTTGGCGTAGGCGATGTTGTAATAAATCGTATCGTTGAACAAGACCGTATCCTGCGGCACGATGCCGATACTCGCACGCAGACTTTTTTGCGTAACGTTACGAATGTCCTGGCCGTTGATCGAAATATGTCCGTCTGTTACATCGTAAAATCGAAACAGCAAACGCGCCAATGTTGACTTGCCTGCGCCGCTGGGGCCGACCACGGCGACCTTCTGGCCTGGGGCGATCGCAAAATCGACATCGAACAAGATCTGCCGATTTGTGTCGTAGCCGAAATCGACATGCTCAAAGCGCACCTCGCCGCTGTCAACCGCAAGTTCAACCGCACCGGGCTTGTCCTTAACCTCGGTATGTTGACCGAGCAGCTTGAACATGCGCTCCATGTCCACCAGCGAGTTTTTTATCTCGCGATACACAAAGCCGAGAAAATTCAACGGAATGAACATCTGTAATAAAAAGGCATTGACCAGCACCAGATCGCCGAGCGTCATCGTGCCGTTCACCACCTCGCGACTCGCCATAACCATAAGTATCGTCACGCCCAACGCAATGATGGCACTCTGGCCGAAATTGAGTGCGGCGAGCGAGGTCTGGTTTTTTACGGCGGCACGTTCCCACTTGGCCATGTTGTCATCATAGCGACTTGACTCGTAGTCTTCATTGCCGAAATATTTTACCGTTTCATAATTAAGCAGGCTGTCGATGGCACGCGTATTGGCCTTGGAATCCATCTCGTTTTTGGTGCGCACGATATTCAGGCGCCACTCGGTAATGATGAGCGTGAAGGCGATATAAATGAGCAGGATGGCAAAGGTGACGATGGCGTACCACGCGCTGTACTTGGCGAGCAGGATCGCGGCGACCATGCCGATCTCAAGCAGCGTGGGCACGATGTTGAACAGCATGAAGGTGAGCAGGAAATTAATGCCGCGCGTGCCGCGCTCAATGTCCCGCGACAGGCCGCCAGTCTGGCGTTCCAGGTGAAAGCGCAGTGCGAGCGAATGCAGATGGCGGAATATTTTTAGAGCGAGGCGACGAATCGCGCGCTGCGTGACCTTGGCAAAGACGGCATCGCGCAACTCGCCGAACAGGGAACTTGCCAGACGCAGTGCGCCGTAACCCAGCAGCAGAATCAGCGGCAACACTAGTATGGACTGATGCCCGGCGTCGAGCGCGTCGACGATTTCTTTCAACACCAGCGGAACGCCCACATTAGCGACCTTGGCAAACACCAGGAAAGCCATGGCCAGTATCACGCGTCCGCGAAATTCCCACAAATAGGGCAGCAAGCTGCGGATGGTATTCCAGTCGGACGCGCGTTGCCCGGACGGCGGTTCGGAATAAGAGGAGCCGTGCATAATCAAACCCTGTTGCGAAAATTCACAGTGTACCTGCTTGGCGGTGGAGTTTGGCCGCACGCTAGTTGCCTGGGCGATATTGAGTTATTTGGCCCGTCTAGGCGTATAATGCGCCTTCATTTTGCCCGGTTCGATGCCCTTTGTACGCTGAAAACCATCAAATAATTTCTGCTCACCTGAAAACCAACGATGCCCATATACGAATACGAGTGCACGGCCTGCGCGCACAATTTTGAGGCTATTCAGCGAATGAGCGATGCGCCGCTGGTCGATTGCCCCGCCTGCGCCAAGCCGCAACTGCGCAAGAAGCTGTCCGCCGCCGCGTTTCATTTGAAGGGTAGTGGTTGGTATCAAACGGATTTTAAGGGCGGCAATAAACCACCTGCTTCCGAGGGCGAAGGCGGCGCAACACCAGAGGCCAAAGATACCAAAGGCGAGGCCAAGGTTAGCGCTAGTGACAGTAAAATCGGTGCCGACATCAACAAAGATAGCTCCGGCGAAAAAGCAAGTACCGGCAAGGAGGGCACCTCTGAACCCAAACCAAGCCCGCCAAAAACACCTGATCCCAGTGCCGCTTAGCATGACTATTAACGATCTTTTGGGAGTTGGGCACTAATGTCCATTGTGCGCCGTTACCTTATAGCGGGCCTGCTGATCTGGGTGCCGCTCGGTGTGACCCTGTTAGTCATCAAATTTCTTGTTGATGTCATGGACAACACCCTGCTGCTGTTGCCTGCGGCCTATCAGCCCGATGCCCTGTTGGGTTTTCATATTCCAGGGCTGGGCGTGGTGCTGTCGGTGGCCGTGGTGTTGTCGACCGGCATCATCGTCGCCAATTTATTCGGCCGCCGTTTGGTGGAACTCTGGGAAAAATTACTTGCACGTATCCCACTGGTGCGCTCGATCTACTCGGCATCCAAACAGGTTGCCGAGACCGTGTTTTCGCCCACCGGAAAATCGTTCCGCAAGGTGTTGCTGGTCGTATATCCGCGCCCCGGCATGTGGACGCTCGCCTTTCAAACAGGCGATGGATTAGCGGAAGCGGAGCACCTCACGGGTGAAAATCTGGTGCCGATCTTCATACCGACCACACCGAACCCGACCTCCGGTTTTATTTTCTTCATCCCGCAACGCGACGTGGTGGAGATGGACATGAGCGTCGATGACGCGTTCAAGATGGTCATATCGCTGGGGGTGGTAATACCGACCTGGCGCAAGGCGACTTTGCCACCCGAATTGGCCATTAAACTTGCCAACGCTGAGCGCACATCGTAACCAGTTTCTAACACAGGATTTTTAGCATGCGCACTCATTACTGCGGCCAACTCAAAGAGTCGTTACTCAATCAGCAGGTTTCACTGTGCGGCTGGGTGCATCGCCGCCGCGATCATGGCGGCGTAATCTTCATCGACCTGCGCGACCGCGAAGGTTTGGCGCAAGTGGTGTTCAATCCTGACAACCCGGAAACCTTCGCTATTGCCGAACGTGTGCGCAGCGAATATGTATTGCGCGTCACTGGCACAGTGCGCCGCCGCCCACCGGGCACGGTGAATCCAAATCTTCCCAGTGGTGAGATTGAGATCGTCTGCGAGTCCGTCGAGATTTTAAATACCGCGCTGACACCGCCATTTCAAATCGACGAAGAAGATGTCAGTGAAGAAAACCGCCTGCGTTACCGCTACATCGATTTGCGCCGTCCGCACATGCAGCAGCGCCTGCGGCTGCGCGCCAATCTCGCGCGCGCACTGCGCAACTACCTGGACGCGCAAGGCTTCCTCGACGTTGAAACACCCTTCTTGACCAAGGCCACGCCGGAAGGCGCACGCGATTATCTGGTGCCGAGTCGCACCCATCCCGGTGAATTTTTTGCACTGCCGCAATCGCCGCAATTGTTCAAGCAACTGCTCATGATGAGCGGCATCGATCGCTATTACCAAATCGTGCGCTGCTTCCGCGATGAAGACCTGCGTGCCGACCGTCAGCCCGAATTTACCCAGCTCGATATTGAAACCTCGTTCATGGGCGAGGAGCAGATCATTACGCTCATGGAAGACATGATTCGCCAGGTGTTCGATCAAGTGCTGGGGGCGAAGCTGCCGAACCCCTTTCCGCGTATGAGCTATGCCGAGGCCATTGCGCGTTATGGTGTCGATAAGCCCGACCTGCGTATCCCACTGGAAATCACCGACGTCGGCGATTTAATGCGCAACGTCGACTTCAAGGTATTTTCCGGCCCGGCGAATGATCCGAGTGGCCGCGTCGCGGCGCTGCACCTGCCCGGCGGCAGCAGTCTCTCGCGCAAAGAGCTGGACGACTACACGCAGTTCGTCGCCATCTATGGCGCGAAGGGCCTCGCCTATATCAAGGTCAACGACCACAGTCAGGGCCGCGAAGGCTTGCAATCACCTATCCTTAAATTTCTGCCCGATGACGTGGTTACGGCGATCATGCAGCGCACCGGCGCGCAGACCGGTGACCTTATTTTCTTCGGTGCCGACCGCGCCAGAATCGTGAATGATGCGCTCGGCGCATTGCGCATCAAGCTCGGCGAAGATCGCGGCTTGGTCAAAGAAGATTGGCAGCCCTTGTGGGTCGTCGACTTCCCCATGTTCGAACGTGACGAAGAGGCCAAACGCTGGACAGCCTTACACCATCCGTTCACGGCACCCAAGGTCGATTCTATAGAAGGCTTGGAGGCCAACCCGGGCGACTGTCTGTCACGCGCCTACGATTTGGTGTTGAACGGCACCGAGGTCGGCGGCGGCTCCGTGCGCATCCATCGCAGCGATATGCAGGCGGCGGTGTTTCGTCTGCTCGGCATTAACGACGAACAGGCGCAAGAAAAATTCGGCTTCCTGCTTGAGGCCCTCAAATACGGCTGCCCGCCGCACGGCGGCATCGCCTTCGGTCTTGATCGGCTCGCCATGCTGATGACCGACAGCGCCTCCATTCGCGAAGTGATCGCCTTCCCAAAAACCCAAACTGCGGCGTGCCCGCTCACCCATGCGCCATCACCCGCGAGCGAGGCGCAGTTGAAGGAACTGGGGATACGCTTGCGGTAAGTGGCGAAGACGAGTTAGGACTCTTACCGATGACCCCACGCCAGTGTGAAATTGCCGCAGAGTCTTACACCGCCTGTCTCCTTGCACAGTGCGGCTATGACATTCTCGTTCAATATGGCGCCAATCAACCGCACTACGATCTCATGGCCGTCAAGGAAGAACGCAAACTTCCGGTGTCCGTAAAGGGAAGCCAGGATGGTGGGTGGATGCTCGCTGTTCGCTTCGTTAAACCAGGAGTGAGCTATCACGCCGCAATTGACCAATGGTTGGATAATCAGCGGAAAGATGTTGTCTACCTATTTGTTCAATTTATCGGCATCGAATTCGGTCAAGCTCCACGCGTATATGTCGCGAGCCCGCCAGAGATTGCCGTTCACATGAAAACTCAATGTAAAGGTCGCGGTCATGGGTCGCTGCAAGAAGATTATCAACGTCACCATCCGCGCTCTCAGTACAATCACAAAATTCCATCGGAATGGGTCTTTACTCGAGAGCGCATTGATCAAGTCCAGCCCTAATCCATTAATCAACACGGACGCGCTGAAGCGCGCCGGTTATTTTAAACGTTAGGCACCTATGTGGCGATTGTTTTGCACGGCTGTTATTCACTGGCCTCGTAAATGCCGAGCGCCGGATTTGGCTAAGTTTGTGCTTAAGCAAACGAGGTAGTGTCATTTCGCGCTACGTTCAGTATGGCAGATGATGATCGCACCCAAACAATCGCCGCGCCATTAGACTTATTTGGAGGGAAATTTATGGCTACCGCAAAAGAACAAATTGTTGAACTGATTCGTGAGCAGCCGGATGATAGCTCTTATGATGAAATCATCCGTGAGCTGGCATTTCACCAGATGATCCAACGTGGAATGATGGATTCAGAGGCTGGGCGCACCCTTTCTAATGATGCCATGCAGCATCGAATCCAGACATGGTGGAACTAAGGAAGCTCTGAATAAGCATTGCCGTCATTCCCGCGAACGCGGGAATCGAGAAGCTTTAGAGGATAAGATAATTAAGAGAACCTTGGATTCCCGCGTTCGTGGGAATGACGCCTTAAGTAGATCTACAGAATAAATAAGTCTTATGACGATACTTTCGCAATCTGATCCTTACTACCAAGACGACCGCGTTTCCGGTAAGCGCATCCGCGAAACGCGAGTGTCCTCTGGTGCTGCGCCACTCCTCACCTACCGCGATGAAAACTTTACCGACGAAGTAGCCGAAGCCACTCAATCGGTGTGGGAAAAAATCCACACCATGGTCACAGACGTAGATTGGCTGCTCAAGGCGCCGTTAATTCACAAGATCAACCAACTCAAACGCGAGCGCCGCGCGATTATCCTTGCGCACAATTATCAGGCGCCGGAAATTTTCTACGGTGTGGCGGATTTCGGCGGTGATTCCCTGGAGCTTGCGCGGCGTGCCGCAGCGCTGGATAAAAACGAGGCGCCGGTTGTGCTCATGGCGGGTGTGTACTTCATGGCCGAGACCGTGAAGGTGCTCTCACCCGAGCGCACGGTCATTATCCCCGATACCAAGGCAGGTTGCTCGCTCGCGGAATCCATCGCCGCGCGTGATGTGCAATTACTCAAACAGCGCTATCCCGGCGTGCCGGTGGTGACCTATGTGAACACCTCCGCCGAGGTCAAGGCCGAGTCGGACATCTGCTGCACCTCGGCCAATGCACTGGACATTGTTGAAGCCGCTGCCCGTGAGTTCGGTACGAACAAAGTCATTTTTTTACCTGATAAATATCTCGCGCAAAATGTAGCCAGGCAAACCACTATCGAGATCATCGCCTGGGCGGGCACCTGCATGGTGCACGAGCGTTTTACGCCTGAGCAGATTCGTGATTTACGCGCGCAGTTTCCCGGCGTGCGTGTGCTCGCCCATCCCGAGTGCCCGCCCGAGGTTTGTGCCGAGGCCGATTACGTGGGCTCGACCTCGGGGATGATAAAAGACGTCGGCACTTCGGGCGCGGCAAAGGTCGTGATGGTTACCGAATGTTCGATGGCCGACAACGTTGCGGC
>JAYSPZ010000117.1:0-11073 GCA_043721815.1 Gammaproteobacteria bacterium
GGCATTTCCATCGACGGCCACGTCGAGGGCTGGTTCACCGACGATACACCGAAGCGCTTCGAGGCCTACGGTTGGCATGTCGTGCCCAATGTCGATGGACATAGCAGCGAGGCCGTGCTTGAGGCCGTCCACGAGGCGCGGTCCGTCAACGACAAGCCGTCTATGATTTGCTGCAAGACCGTGATCGGCTTCGGCGCACCCACGGCGGCCGGCACAAGTGAAAGCCATGGCGCCGCGCTGGGCGATAAAGAAATCGCGGCCACGCGCGAAAATATCGGATGGCCGCATGAGCCCTTCGTCATTCCCGGCGATATTTATGCGGGCTGGGATGCCAAGACCAAGGGAACCAAGCTGGAAGACGAGTGGAACAAGGCCTTTGTGGCCTATAAAGTGGCCGAGCCGGAACTTGCGGCAGAATTGGAGCGCCGTCTCAACGGCGATCTGCCGACCGCTTGGGCAGAGAAGTCCGCAGCCTACATCGCTGAGGTCAATGCCAAGGGTGAAAGTATCGCCTCGCGCAAGGCCTCGCAGAATGCGATCAACGCCTATGCGCCGTTGCTACCCGAATTGCTCGGCGGTTCCGCAGATCTCACCGGTTCCAATTACACCAACTGGAAGGGTACGCAGGCCATTAGCAATGCCGCAGCCGATGGGAATTACATTTACTACGGCGTACGCGAATTCGGCATGTCCGCGATCATGAACGGCATGGCCTTGCACGGCGGTCTGATACCGTACGGCGGCACCTTCCTGATGTTTTCAGAATACGCGCGCAATGCCTTACGCATGGCGGCCCTGATGAAGCAGCGCGTGCTGTTCGTCTATACGCACGACTCGATCGGTCTGGGCGAAGACGGCCCAACCCATCAAGCCGTGGAGCAGACCGCCACGCTGCGCATGATCCCGAACATGCACGTCTGGCGTCCCAGTGATGCCGTGGAGTCCGCAGTCTGCTGGAAGGCAGCCATCGAACGCACCGGGGGGCCGAGCTGTCTGATATTTTCCCGGCAGAACCTCAATCATCAAGCACGCGACGCACGCACCATCGCCGACATCGAACGCGGCGGCTATGTGTTATTGGATTGCCCGGTGCCGCTGCCGGTGCAGGCCATCATCATCGCCACCGGTTCCGAGGTGGGCATCGCGGTGAGCGCCGCACAGCAATTGAACGAACGCGGCTTGAATACCCGCGTCGTCTCCATGCCCTGCACGCAATTATTCGATGCGCAGGATGAGGCTTATCGTGAATCCGTATTGCCCCGCCATATTAGCGCGCGCGTTGCTGTTGAGGCGGGTGTGACCGACGGCTGGATTAAATACGTCGGTTTGCAAGGCAAGGTGGTGGGCATTAACACCTTCGGCGAATCGGCCCCGGCACCCGAATTGTTCAAACACTTCGGCTTTACGGTTGAGAATATCGTCAGCGCGGTGGAAGACCTATTATAAAATTTACCGCGAAGACAGCAGAAATAAAGTGACGAGTTGCAAGTAACAAGTGGCCGGGCGAAAACAAGAACAAATGCCTTGCCGGTTAGTTACCGGGAGTCTCGCCTTGCAATTCGATACTTGTCACTTGCAACTGTTTTTTAGCAATTTTGGAGATATAAAATGGCAATAAGAGTCGCAATCAACGGCTATGGCCGCATCGGCCGTAATGTGCTGCGTGCCTTGTATGAGGGCGGGCGGAATAAAGAGATCGAGATTGTTGCGATCAATGATCTGGGCAACGCCGAGACCAATGCACATCTGACACAGTACGATACCGTACACGGCAAATTTCCGGGCACCGTCGCGGTGGATGGCGATTATATGATCGTCAATGGCGACCGCATCCGCGTGTTGGCCATGCGCGATCCCGCGCAATTACCCTGGGGCGAATTGAATATCGATGTCGTGCACGAGTGCACCGGTATCTTTACCAGCAAAGACAAGTGCATGGCGCATATCAAGGCCGGTGCCAAGAAGGTGATTATTTCCGCGCCCGGCACGAGTGTGGATGCCACCATCGTGTTCGGCGTGAACGACAAGACCCTGAAGGCCACGGATACGATTATCTCCAACGCCTCATGCACTACGAATTGCCTAGTTCCGCTGGTCGCCCCCTTGCATAAGAAGATCGGCATCAAGCACGGCCTAATGACGACCGTGCACAGTTATACCAACGATCAAGTGTTGACCGATGTCTATCATAGCGATCTGCGCCGCGCGCGTTCCGCCACCCAGTCCATGATCCCCACCAAGACCGGCGCCGCCGCTGCCGTGGGTCTCGTGCTGCCCGAGCTGGATGGCAAGCTGGACGGCTTTGCGGTGCGCGTGCCGACCATTAATGTTTCACTCGTGGACCTCAGCTTTGTGGCCGCGCGCGAGACCACCGTAGACGAGATCCATGCGGTGATGAAAGAGGCATCGCAGGGCGAGCTAAAGGGCATTTTGAATTACAATGACAAGCCGCTGGTGTCGATAGACTTTAATCATGACCCGGCCTCATCGACTTACGAATCCTCGCTGACCAAGGTCATGCAGGGCACCATGGTCAAGGTGCTTGCCTGGTATGACAATGAATGGGGTTTTTCGAACCGCATGCTGGATACCACCGTGGCCTTGATGAAGGCCAAGTAAGTAGCACTTCTTAAGAAGAAATAAAATGTCAGTTATTAAGCTGGAAGATCTAAGAAACCTCGAAGGCAAACGCGTACTGGTGCGCGCCGATCTCAATGTGCCGCTCAAAAACGGCAAGATCACCGACGAGACCCGTATCTATGCCACGGTGCCGACTATCGAGTATCTACTCAACGTCGGGGCCAAGGTCATGGTGATGTCGCACCTCGGCCGTCCCGAGGAAGGGGTTTATGATGCCAAGGCCTCGCTTGCCCCGGTCGCCGACGCGCTGTCGGAGCTGCTGGAGTGTAAGGTCACCCTGGTAAAGGATTGGCTGGACGGTGTCGAGGTGGCAAACGGCGCGGCCGTGTTGTGCGAGAACGTACGCTTTAACGTGGGCGAAGAGGCCAACGACGACGGGCTGGCCAAACGCATGGCCGCGCTCTGCGATGTGTTCGTGATGGATGCCTTCGGCACCGCCCATCGTGCCCAGGCCTCCACCCACGGGGTTGCCAAATATGCCCCGATCGCCTGCGCCGGGCCCTTGCTTACCAACGAACTCAAGGCCCTGAATGCCGCCTTGAAGGAACCGCGGCGCCCCATGGTCGCCATCGTCGGCGGTTCCAAGGTCTCCAGTAAACTCACCGTGCTCGAATCACTGTCCAAGATCGTCGATCAGTTGATCGTGGGTGGGGGTATCGCCAACACCTTTATCGCAGCGGCGGGGTATAATGTCGGCAAGTCGCTATACGAGCCGGATCTGGTTGGTGAGGCGCGACGTTTAAGCGAGCAGGCCAAGGCGCGCGGCGCGGAAATCCCTGTTCCGGTCGATGTCGTATGTGCCAAGGAATTTTCCGAAGGCGCTACGGCCACCCTGAAGGATGTCGGGCAGGTTGCGGCGGACGATATGATCTTCGATATTGGACCAAAGACCTCGGCGCGCCTTGCTGAAATTCTTAAGAATGCAGGCACTATCGTATGGAATGGCCCGGTCGGCGTGTTCGAGTTCGATCAGTTTGGCGCAGGCACTGAGGCCTTGGCCAAGGCCATTGCCCAGAGTCCGGCCTTTTCACTGGCGGGTGGTGGGGATACCCTGGCGGCGGTTGCCAAGTATGATGTCGGATCGCGTATAACCTACATCTCTACCGGTGGCGGGGCGTTCCTGGAATTTCTTGAGGGCAAGACCCTGCCCGCCGTCGCCATCCTGGAAGAGCGCGCCAAAGAAAGGCCGGTAATGGATTAAGGCCGAAAGCGAGGTTAGTAAAAGTGGTACTAAAAGCTGAAAGGGCCGGGAGGCGCGAATGATCTCTTACAGCTTATCGATGGATTTATGTTAAGACGAACTAAAATTGTTGCCACCCTGGGCCCCGCTACGGACGACCCCAAGATCCTGGATAGAATGATCGAGGCGGGGATGGACGTGGTGCGCGTCAATTTTTCCCATGGCAGTCCCGAGGAGCACCAATTACGCGCGGAGAATGTCTGCAAGCGCGCCCGCGCCTACGGCCGCCATATTGGGGTGCTCGTGGATCTGCAAGGTCCGAAAATTCGCATCGAGCGTTTTAAAAACGGTAAGGTCACCCTCGAGGAAGGCGATAAATTTATCCTCGACGGCCTGTGCGACACCCACGCAGGCACCGAAGAACGCGTTGGTATCACCTACAAACAACTCCCTCAAGATGTCAAACGCGCCGATACCTTATTGCTTGACGATGGGCGCATCGTACTCTGGGTCGACCAAGTGGTCGGGCAAGAGATAGAGTGCCGCGTTGTGGTGGGCGGGGATCTATCGAATAACAAGGGTATTAATCGGCAGGGCGGCGGGCTGTCTGCCGTGGCCCTGACCGCGAAAGACCGCTCGGACATCAAGATCGCAGCGGCCATGGGCGCGGATTACGTCGCGGTTTCCTTCCCACGCAGCGCCGCCGATATCCATGAGGCACGCGCCTTGTTGCGTGCCGCAGGCGGGCATGGGGGCATAGTCGCGAAAATAGAACGTGCCGAGGCCATTGATGCCCTGGAAGAGATCATCGCCGCTGCGGATGTAATTATGGTGGCGCGCGGCGATCTGGGTGTCGAGATCGGCGATGCCGCACTGCCGCCCGTGCAGAAACATATCATTCGGTTGTCGCGCACCATGAACCGCGCCGTGATTACGGCCACGCAGATGATGGAATCGATGATCGAAAACCAAATCCCCACACGCGCCGAGGTATTTGACGTGGCCAATGCCGTGCTCGACGGCACTGATGCGGTAATGCTCTCGGCCGAGACCGCCTCGGGAAAATACCCGGCCAAGGCCGTGGCGGCCATGGATCGCATCTGCCGCGAGGCCGAAAAGCAGCAGATCACGCGCGTGTCGGACCACCGCTTGAACACGCATTTTTCGCGCATCGACGAGGCCATCGCGATGGCCACCATGTATACGGCGAACCACCTTGGGGCGAAGGCCATCGTGGCGCTGACCGAGTCGGGTTCCACGCCTTTATGGATGTCGCGCATCAGTTCCGGCATCCCCATTTACGCCTTGACGAAGCATGCCGAGACGCGTAGAAAGGTAACAATCTACCGGGGTGTTTATCCGGTCAGTTTCGATATGACGACGACCGATCACGCTCAGGTTAATAAAGAGGCCATTGACGAGTTGGTGCGCCGCGACTCGGTACAGGATGGCGATTTGGTTATCATTACCAAGGGCGATCTGATGGGCGTACACGGTGGTACCAATGCCATGAAGATCGTGCGTGTCGGTGATATGGTTATCCCCGGGACGTGATGTTGCAGGAATCCGTTAATACCCAAAAATTTACCGTTTAGATTATACAATACAAAGACTTAAGGAGGTTAAAATGGCTCTTATATCGATGCGTCAACTGTTGGATCATGCCGCAGAGCATGGCTATGGCGTTCCCTCGTACAACGTGAACAACATGGAACAAATCCACGCCATCATGCAGGCCGCCGATGCGCTGAACAGCCCGGTTATTATGCAGGCCTCGGCGGGTGCCCGCTCCTATGCGGGCGAGCCTTTCCTGCGCCATATGATGTATGCCGCCGTAGAAATGTGGCCGCATATCCCCATCGTCATGCACCAGGATCACGGTGCCTCCCCGGCCATTTGCCTGCGCTCTATCCAGAGCGGGTTTACCTCGGTGATGATGGATGGCTCGCTCAAAGAGGACATGAAGACCCCGGCTTCCTATGAATACAATGTCGAGGTGACACGCAAGGTCGTCGAAATGGCCCACGCCTGCGGTGTTGCCGTGGAAGGCGAGTTGGGCTGCCTGGGATCACTCGAAAGCGGCATGATGGGCGAGGAAGATGGTCACGGCTCGTTGGACAAACTCGACCATTCGCAATTACTGACCGACCCCGAAGAGGCCGCCGACTTTGTGGCCGAGACCAAGGTAGACAGCCTGGCCATCGCCATCGGCACCAGCCACGGCGCCTATAAATTCACCCGCCCGCCGACCGGCGATACCCTGGCTATCGAGCGCATCAAAGAAATCCATGCACGCATTCCCGATACGCATCTGGTCATGCACGGCTCCTCGTCGGTGCCGCAGGAATGGCTGGAGATCATCAATAAATACGGCGGCAATATCCGCGAAACCTATGGCGTGCCCGTTGAGGAGATTCAGCAGGGGATCAAGCACGGCGTGCGCAAGGTTAACATCGACACCGACCTGCGCCTGGCCAGCACCGGTGCCATGCGTAGAGCCTTGGCTGAAGACCCGTCCGAGTTCGATCCGCGCAAATTCATCAAGCCTACGATCAAGGCCATGATGGAGATCTGCAAGGCTCGTTACGAAGCCTTCGGCTGCGCGGGTATGGCGGGCAAGATCAAGCCCATCTCGCTGGAGGTGATGGTGAAGAAGTACGCCAGCGGCGAACTTGATCCGCGTATCACGTCGGCAAAAATGAAGGCGGCGGCCGGGGCCAGATAAGCACCAGCACCTCCTTCCTCGGTTGACATAAAGCCCCGTGACCACCTTGGTCGCGGGGCTTTTTTATTTAGCGGACAGCCTGCTATTGGGTGAAGAATCTGCCTCTGGGATGCCATCGCTCCAGAGGACTTTGAATTTTCTAGTTACTCGCCTGTTGTGCCGGCAGGCTGGAGCTGGTAAGCGCCTTCATGAATGCCACCAAGTCAGACTTTTCCTGATCGGTGAGATTTAACGGCTTGAAGAGTGGATCCAGGCGCGGGTTCTTCAGATTGCCGGTATTGTACAATTCGATTACATCCGATAGAGCCGCAAGGCTACCGTCGTGCATGTAGGGGCCGGTCAATTCTACATTACGCAGCGTCGGTGTCTTGAAGCGGCCTATTGCCTTGGAGTCCAACGTGGTGGGGGTGATCGTGACGAGCACGCGGCCCAACTGCGACACATCGCCCTCTTTGAGCACCAGTTCGTCCACAGGTTTGCCGGAGGCGACGGAGGCGCGGAAGGCATTGATGATCTCGTACATATGCGGCTCGACCTTGCTGAAGCCTACGCCGAGATTGTGAAAGCCGTTGTTGGTGAACAGCGCATAGGTCGGCCCAATGGTGTGGCAGGAGCTGCACTTAGCCTTGCCGCGAAATGTTTCCAGGCCGCGTATCGCCTCGGGCGACATCGCCGTCTTATCACCGCCGTATAGATAACGGTCGAACGGCGAGTTGCCCGCCACGACGGTACGCTCGAAGGAGGCTATGGCCATGCTTACGTGATCGATAGTGATCTTATCGGACTCCACGCCAAACACGCTTTTAAATTGTGTTGGATAGCTGCCGTCTTTGCGGATGATATCCACTGCTTGGGCATGGTCTTTCAGCCCGTGCTCGATAGAATTTGTGAGCGGGTCTTTGGCTTGGGCCTCAAGGCTGGGACGACGACCATCCCAAAACTGAGTCGTGTAATAAGCAGCGTTGAGTAGGGTTGGCGCATTGCGCGTACCCCGGCTCTTATTTATCCCCTCAGAGGTAGACAGGTTATCCGTGAACCCCTTGTCCGGGCTGTGGCAACTACTGCAACTGACCGTGCCATCGCCCGATAAGCGTTTGTCACTAAACAAGGCCTGACCCAAGGCGATCTTCTCGGGGGTCTGAGGGTTATCTGCGGGAATCGGCACGGGTGGCAGGCCCAGCGGCTGCTCTGCCCAGCTTATATTTACCCAAGCCGTGCTGACTAAGGCAACCAGTGCGACATTAACATACTTCATAAACCCTCCTAATTCATTTTTAACTGAGCCGTATTTCTGATGCTATGCAAAGTTTACAGCAAATAACATGCCATAGGCCGAGGGTACTTGGGGCTTAGCGATGGGCGAGGCCATTAAAATAGGCTGCCAACGATTTTTTAGAATGCAGGTGGATTGTAGGGAAAATTTATTCCCCTCCGCTATTATAGCCTGCAAAAAACATCACTGCCTACCTAAAAATGGTTGTGCTTCAGCTTAAGGAACCTCTGGTTAAGTCAGAGGTTCCTTAAGCTGTCAGCGCAGGATCTCCGGGTCGGGCGAGGGTAATAGTAAAAAGGCCGGATCATCGTCGTGGCCCTGGGCCATGATCAGGCTGAGGATAGCCGCCGGGAGTGCTGTTGCCTTGCGACCATTGATGACGACGAGCGGGGTGCCTTCAAGCTTGTGCTGATCGGCGTACTCAATGTCTTCCTTTAACATCGCCGTAGTCGCCGGTGAGTTCACGCAAGTTTGCAAAGATGTGCGTCGTGCCGGGTCTTTGCTGGCAATATCCCAGATGCGCTCTTGGGTAAGTTCGGCCTGCTGCTCGAACATAGTCGCGCGCACACGCGCAAAGTCGGGCGATCCGATCAGGCAGATTTCCAGCTTTGCCGCCAGGCAACTGGTGCCGTCGCCGGTGCGGGTGACCTTGGAGTTGCATTGACTATCGAGCGGGAAATGCCGGGATTCCTGACTCCAGGAACCTGGTGCGGTTATCCTGTGAAGTTCCGCGAGCGCGGTCTCGAGATTTTTGCAATGCGGGCAGCGAATATCCGTCCACTCGATTAAGTGCACCGGAGCATCGGCCGTGCCAAAGGTGAGGCGCTTGGGATCGGCTGGTTTATCGATCAGAGGCGACTTGCGATAAAGGGCAAGAGAATCGCTGGCGGCCTGCTGAATGCCCACTGGCAATGAATTCAGAAATTCCTCCAGCGGAGCCTGTGTCGCAGCAGGGCTAAGCTTTTGCTCGGCCGCTACGGTTGGAAGCTGGGCGGCAATCAAATTCTCGCGCGGGGTATTCAAGCCGGGGTAGAGCAGCAAGGCCAGGGTGACCAGCAATAGGCCGATGCTGAGCAGCGCGCCTTGGCCCCAACCCTGGTCATGGGTGCGCAGGCGTCTGAAGGTCAGGTAGGCGGCGGCTGCCACCAATAAATAAAACAGGATACAGGTGGGGCAAAAGATTTTAATGGACACGCTATAGGCCAGTAATATCACACAGAGTATTGCGCCGATGCCCGTGGTCAGACGCAACGCGCGCACGGTGTCGTTAGCCGGCGCGGCCTTTTTTGCCTGGCGCAACAGCCAGAGGGCCAGGATGAATACGACGATGCTCCAGGCCAAACCCCAGCCCACGACCGGGATGAAGGTGGTCTTGTGTACGCTATGCGCGAGCGCTGAATTCCACACGCCGGCACAGTTAAAGGTTGCATTAAACGAGCAGAGCAAGGTGTCGCCGACGGTGCGCAACTGTACTAATTCAAACCACTGATAGATACTCAGCAGCACGGCCAACAGGGATATAATAGTAAGCGTAACGGCGGCGCGTGTGGATGTGTTTGAGGCGGAACGGGTGGGCTGCAACATGGCCATACTCTACCTTTAACGCTGAAAATGCTCGGGAAATGCACTCTAGCAGAGTTTCGCAGAGGCAGACAAGGAGGCCACGCGCCGATAATCCGTCGTTTTACAAAGGTGTTAGCATTAGCGATGACTGCCGGGACCGTACTTTTTGCCGCCGCCACGTATCTCGTCATGCTGGCGGGTTTTTATTGTTCCCGCTGGCGGCGCCTGCACATCGGCATTATGGTCGGGGTCATGCTGTTCGATCTGAGTATGCCGTTTTACCTCTACCTGAATAAAGATTGGCATCGCCGCCTGATTCGAGAAGGCGAATTGACCTCGTATTTGCTCTGGACACACTTCCTGCTGCTGCTTACACTCTACATGCTGTATATCTTGCAGATCCAGGCCGGACGTCGGCTGTTGCACGGCGAGGGCAATCAGGCAGAGCATCGCGCCCAGGGCAAGGCCATTTTGGTGGTGCGGGGTTTTGTGATTGCCACCGGCGCATTGCTGGTGGAAACGCCGCCGCACTGAACTGGCTTGACTGTTTTCAAAAAAGCGGTATAGTGTCTCAAACTTTAGACAAAGTCTAATTTCTTGGGCTGGCCGCCTCAGCGGGCGGTTTTTTTATCGACGATGTATCGAATAACGAGGATGTTTTTATGGCACTTAAAGGTAGCAAAACACACGAGAATCTGAAGTATGCCTTCGCGGGAGAATCCCAGGCTAACCGTCGTTACCTGTATTTCGCAGCCAAGGCCGATGTCGAAGGCTATAACGATGTATCCGCCGTGTTCCGCTCAACCGCCGAGGGTGAGACCGGTCATGCGCACGGCCACCTTGAGTATATGGAAGCCTGTGGCGATCCGGCCACCGATCTGCCCATCGGCTCTACCTCCGACAATCTCAAGGCCGCCATTGCCGGTGAGACCCATGAATATACCGATATGTATCCCGGCATGGTAAAGAGCGCCCGCGAAGAAGGCTTCAATGAAATCGCCGACTGGTTTGAAACCTTGGCCAAGGCCGAGCGCTCCCACGCGAACCGTTTTCAAAAGGCCCTCGACAGCCTGGGTTAATCCGGAGTCGGCCGTTGCAAATGAAGGGCTGGCGACAGGCTATCTGTCCCAGCCTTTCAAATTCGCTGCGGCAAGCAGGCGCAGTTCTTCAGCAGCATTAAATCTCTCTTTCTCTTATTTATCGAGGCACCGGCATGACAGCACTTAGCGAAGGTAAGCGCGAAGGCAGCCTTGAGGCACCTACCCGCCATCCCCTGGACTGGAAAAATCCGGATTTCCATAACGAGAAATCCCTGTTCGAGGAAATGGAACGGGTGTTCGACATCTGCCACGGCTGCCGCCGCTGCTTCAATCTCTGCAACTCGTTCCCGATCTTGTTCGATGCCATCGATGCCTCGCCGACCCTGGAGCTGGATGGCGTGGACAAGAAGGTCTATTGGGAAGTCGTGGACAATTGCTATCTGTGCGATATGTGCTTCATGACCAAGTGCCCATATGTGCCGCCGCATCCGTTCAACCTCGATTTCCCCCACCTCATGCTGCGCGGCAAGGCCGTGAAATTCCAGCAGGGCGAGGTCAAGATGCGCGATAAGATCCTCACCAGCACCGACGCTGTGGGCAGGCTTGCCGGGATTCCGGTGGTGGTGCAGGCTGTCAATGCGGCCAATAAAAA
>JAYSPZ010000118.1:0-13581 GCA_043721815.1 Gammaproteobacteria bacterium
GAGTTCGAATCTCTCCGTCTCCGCTTATTAGGCTTAAGATTGAGAAATCGAACTTGGCCACGAATCTATCGCTTAACTTGGGAGCCAAGCTTTGTCAATATTAGCTAAGCACATTACCTTTGTCAATGAGCAATCTAATTTTCACCAAAAAATGGCTGAGAAATCCGGCCGCTCTACTTTCCGTGGAAATTTGCACGTAACCACAGCTGAGAAATTCAAATCTTTATCTGCTGACCTAGATAATGCGGATAAATTGCTAGATTCTCCGGCTCAGGAACACGCGCCAAAAAGGCATTCTCAGCTATCCCTCAGCATTGAAGATATTGAGGGTCTTCCTGATGAGCTTTTACGGGAGCTAAGCCTTTCTGACGCAGATAAGACAGAGTTCGCTATCGTTAACGTTATTGAGGAATCGGGCGGCATTATATCGCTAGATAAACTATTGATTGCCTTGTATAAGAAAACTGGCGAAATTCATAAACGTAGCTCCTTGTATTCAAAGCTTTCGCGCATGGCTAATAAGAATCTTATCTATTACGTTCCCGGGAAAAAAGGTGTTTATTCAGCCGAGCAGCTTAGCGCTAATGATGTGGCAACGATGTTTGGTAGCACCAAAGAGGAACAAGAAACGACATAAACAAACTTGACAATGCTTAACCGCTCAAGCATAATAGAGCCATGAACAAGTTAAGCATAGAAAAACGCACCCAGATGTTAGGCCTTCTTGTTGAAGGCAACAGCTTACGTGCTACAAGTCGCTTAACAGATATTAGCTTTAATACTGTATTAAAGTTTGTATCAGACATGGGCGCGGCATGCTCAGAGTATCAAGATCAAACCCTCCGCAACCTCCCCTGCAAACGCATCCAATGCGATGAAATATGGTCGTTCTGCTATTCCAAGCAAAAGAATGTGCCACAAGAGCATGAGGGCGAGCTTGGGTATGGTGATCTTTATACATGGATAGCCATTTGCGCCGATACCAAGCTTGTACCATCATGGATGGTAGGGCGGCGCGATGCTGAAACAGCGGATATATTCATGCGTGATTTGGCAGCACGCTTGGCAAGCCGTGTACAACTTACCAGCGATGGCTACAAACCTTACTTAAATGCTGTAGAAGGCGCATTTGGAGCGGATGTAGACTTTGCTATGCTGATTAAGCTGTATGGCGAACAGGAAGGCGGTGCGCGTCGCTACAGCCCGTCAGAATTCGCTGGCACCATGAAGCGCCGTATTACTGGCAACCCGGACATTAAGGAAGTATCAACTAGCTATGTCGAGCGTCAGAACTTAACGATGCGTATGTCAATGCGACGCTTTACTCGTCTGACTAATGGTTTTAGCAAGAAGGCAGAAAACCATGCTCATTCGGTATCTATCCATTACATGTATTACAACTTTGGGCGGATTCATAAGACTTTGAGGGTGACGCCTGCTATGGAAGCTGGTGTATCCGATCATGTATGGTCACTTGAGGAAATCGCCGCTTTGATGGACGTAGGGCAAGAGACTAAGAAGCGTGGCCCATACAAAAAGAAGATTTCAAACTGAGTCACTACCCGCAAAAAGGATAACAATACATCGACAGCATACTTGGCCTATAATAAGCGGTTTTATTATTACGGGTTAAATTTGTGATAGACAATTTACGCAACATCGCCATTATCGCGCACGTCGATCATGGCAAGACCACGCTCGTCGATAAGCTCCTGCAGCAATCCGGCACCTTTGGCGCGCGCGCCGCAGTGACCGAGCGCGTGATGGATTCCAACGACTTAGAGCGCGAGCGCGGCATTACCATCTTAGCCAAGAACACCGCGCTGCGCTGGAAGGATTACCGCATCAATATCGTCGACACCCCTGGCCACGCCGATTTTGGCGGCGAGGTGGAGCGTGTGCTGTCCATGGTGGAATCGGTGCTGCTGCTAGTCGACGCCGTTGATGGCCCCATGCCGCAAACACGTTTTGTTACACAAAAAGCATTTGCCTTGGGCTTGAAGCCTATCGTGGTGATTAATAAGGTTGACCGCCCCAGCGCCCGCCCAGACTGGGTGCTCGATCAGACCTTCGATCTGTTCGACCGCCTCGGCGCAACCGAAGAGCAGCTTGATTTCCCGGTCGTCTATGCCTCGGCGCTTAACGGTTATGCGAGTCTCGATTCCACCGTCCGCGAGGGCGATATGACACCGCTGTTTGAGGCGATCATCAAACACGTACGTCCGCCGGCCGTTAACCCCGACGGCCCGTTTCAGTTACAAGTCAGCTCACTGTCGTATTCCAGTTATGTCGGCGTGATCGGCATCGGGCGCATCGCGCGCGGGCGCGTCAAGACTAACACCCCGGTGGTGGTCGTGGATCGCGCCGGCAAGCGCCGCAATGCGCGCATCCTGCAGATCCTTGGCTTTCATGGCCTGGAGCGCATTGAAGTGCCCGAGGCCGAGGCCGGCGACATCATTTGTTTCACCGGCATCGAAGGGCTGGGTATCTCCGATACCCTGTGCGATCCGAACAATGTCGAGGCCTTAACGCCGCTGGTGGTCGATGAGCCCACGGTGAGCATGACCTTCCAGGTAAACAATTCACCGTTCGCGGGCAAGGACGGCAAATATGTCACCAGTCGCCAGATACGCGAGCGTCTACAGCGCGAATTGATCCACAACGTGGCGCTGCGCGTGGAAGACAGCGAAGACCCGGACAAATTCCGCGTGTGCGGGCGCGGCGAATTGCACCTGTCCATCCTGATCGAGACGATGCGCCGCGAAGGTTATGAGCTGGGTGTGGCGCGTCCGCAGGTCATTGTGAAAGAGGTCGATGGCGAACTCCGCGAGCCTTATGAGTCGCTGGTCATCGACGTTGAGGAACAGCATCAGGGTGGCGTGATGGAGGCGCTCGGCCAGCGCAAGAGCGATCTGACCAATATGGAACCCGACGGCAAGGGCCGCGTGCGCCTGGAATATATGATTCCGACGCGCGGCCTGATCGGTTTTCGCACCGAGTTCCTTACGCTGACCTCGGGCACGGGTTTGATGCATCACGTCTACGACCATTACGGTCCGTTCAAAAAGGGCAGTATCGGCGAGCGTAACAAGGGCGTGTTGATCTGCAACGGCGTGGGCAAGAGCGTGGCCTTTGCACTATTTAGTTTGCAGGAACGCGGGCGCATGTTCATCGGCCCCGGCGAGGACTTGTACGAAGGCATGGTCATCGGCCTGCATTCACGCGACAACGACTTGGTGGTAAACCCGCTCAAGGGCAAGCAGCTCACCAATATGCGCGCCTCGGGCACCGACGAAAACGTGATCCTGGTGCCGCCCGTGAAGATGAGCCTGGAGCAGGCCCTGGAATTCATCAATGACGATGAGCTGGTGGAGATCACGCCCAACTTTATCCGCCTGCGCAAGCGCTTTTTGCTGGAGCACGAGCGCAAGAGATTATCGCGCGCCGCTGCGGGGTAAAATTGCTTTAGAGTAGCGTGCGCAATGCGCACGCTACGGGCTATCCGCTTTTCGTGCCGTGCGCGGGCCGATACTCGGTATTTTTCATCTGCCGCAGAATGTGTGTGCTCGGTTCCGGTTGCAGGGTAACGTGGCCGATGCCATAACGCTCGTGGAGTAGACTGCGGCTGGCCACGAGCAGCTCTTCCCAGTGCACCAAATCCTTGACTACCACGTGCGCGGAGAGCGCAATCACCCCGGAAGACAAGGTCCAGATATGCAGATCGTGTACGGATGACACACCCGGTACGCTGGCCAGCGCACGGCCAATCTCCGGCAAATCCAGATTGAGCGGCACGCCTTCCATGATGACGTGCAACACCTCGCGCAACAGGCGCACACTCGAGTACAAAATCAGTGCGCAGATAAATACCGAGAGAATGGGGTCGATAGTCGTCCAGCCGGTAAAATAAATCACCACGCCGGACAGCAGCGCAGCGACGGAGCCGAGTAGATCGGCCATCACGTGCAGCAGTGCACCTCGCGTGTTGAGCGTCTTCTCGCCGCGGCTTAACAGCAGGGCCACGCTAAGATTGACCAGCAGGCCCAATCCGGCAACGATCATCACCGTGCCAGCCATCACTTCTTGCGGCGCACGCAGCCGCGCAAAGGCGGAGTATAAAATCGCGCTGACCACGGCCAGCATCAGCAAGGCATTGAGCAGGGCAACAACAACCTCTGCCCGACCCAGACCATAAGAATGACGTGTCGAGGGTGGGCGTCGCACTACCCATGCAGCGAGCGCGGCCAGGCCCAGCGCGCTGGCATCGGTGACCATGTGCCCGGCATCCCCGAGCAGCGCCAGCGACCCTGCCCACCAACCGCTTATACCTTCCACCACCGCAAAGCCCAGCGTGATTAGCAGTGCATAGCCCAAGGTATTACGGCGGGGCGCATGAACGTCGGCCTGCTCTACATGTTTATGAGTGTGACCGTGCATAGCCTGGCCTTTACTTGCGCCAGAACATGGGCGTAATGACAACCAGCAGGGTGAATATCTCCAACCTGCCTAATAACATAGTGAACGAGAGCACCCATTTTGCAGTGTCCGGCATGGCCGCGAAATTCAAGACCGGTCCGACCGCACCCAGCCCGGGTCCTAGGTTATTGAGGGCGGCGGCCGTTGCGCTGAAGGCCGTTATAAGATCGATGCCCAGCGATGCAATCAGCAGGGCGATCAATGTGAAGGTCGCGATATAAGTGGCGAAAAAGGCCGACACACCCGCAATTGCCCGGTCAGGGATTACATTGCCCGACAACTTAAGTGATATCGCGGCGTTGGGATGAATGAGTTGGCGGATTTCGCAGAAGGTTTGCTTGAACAGCAAGATGACACGCCTAAGTTTAATGGCCCCTACAGTGGAACCCGCCGAACCGCAAAAAAAGCTGATAGTGATAAGCAAGGCACCAATTACCGGTGGCCAGAGGCCGAAGTCGGCGCTGATAAAGCCCGAGGTGGTCGCCATGCTTACCACCTGAAACAGGGCGTAACGTAGCGACTGGATGAGAGTTGAGTAGGTGCCGCTCGCGTACAGGTAAAGCGTGACGAATACCGTCACCGCCAAGATGATAGCGAGGTAGGTGCGAAACTCGGTATCGTGCCAATAAACACGCGGATCGCGGCCGCGGAAGGAAAGAAAGTGCAGGGCGAAGTTGATCCCTCCGAGAAACATAAAGATTACCATGATCATTTCAATGGCGGGGCTATTGAAGTAGGCGATGCTCGCGTCATGCGTGGAAAATCCGGCCGTGGCGACCGAGGTGAAGCTATGTATGACTGCATCGAAGGGTGTCATGCCGGCCAGCCACAAGGCCAGTGCGCAGGCGACGGTCAGGCCGAGATAGATATACCACAGCCCTTTGGCAGTTTCCTTGATACGCGGCGTGAGTTTGTTGTCGCGGATGGGCCCCGGCGTTTCCGCCTTGAATAGCTGCATACCGCCTACGCCCAGCATGGGTAGGATGGCGACCGCCAGCACCACGATGCCCATGCCGCCCAAAAATTGTAAAATGCCGCGCCAGAGATTCAGCGAAGAGGCTAAGGTATCAAGGCCGGTCAGAACCGTGGAGCCGGTAGTGGTAAGGCCGGACATGGTTTCGAAATAGGCATCGGCCATATTGTCGGTGGCACCGGCGAACATAAACGGTAACGCCCCAAAAAAAGCGAGTAGTACCCAAAATAGGCTGACGATGAGAAAACCGTCGCGCAGGCGCAATTCCTTGTGCGCTCGATGTACCGGCAGCCACAGGAGGAGCCCGCTCAACAGCGTAATGCCGTACGCCCAGCCAAAGGCCTTTTGCGTGCCATCGGCTTGAATTAAACCGGTTAATAGGGACGGCAGCATGGTAAAGCTGAACAGAATCAGCAACAGGCCCATGACACGCTGGATGACGGTGAATTGCATTACGGCAGATACAAGGGGAAGGAGAAAAGGGGGCAGGGGGCAACTAGAGCAAAGTGTAAGGGGATGATGAACAGGATCATTTTTTCTTTTCTCGTTAAGCTCGGGTAGCTGATTTTAAAGAAACGTAACGCCTACCTGAAACAGGCGCTCGACCTCTGAGATACGACGCTTGTCCACCAGAAACAGAATCACATGATCCTCGGCCTCGACCACCGTATCGTGGTGTACGATAATGACCTCCTCGCCGCGCACAATGGCACCGATAGTCGTGCCGGGCGGCAGCTTGATATCCTCAATAGCGCGCCCAACAACCCGGGATGATTTGCTATCGCCATGCGCGATGGCCTCGATGGCCTCGGCTGCGCCGCGTCGCAACGAATGCACCATGGCCACGTCGCCACGTCGTACATGCGCGAGCAGACTGCCGATCATGGCCTGCTGCGGAGAAATCGCTATATCGATGCTGCCGCTCTGCACCAAGTCGACGTAAGCGGCGCGATTTATCAGCGACATCACCTTGCGCGCGCCCATGCGTTTGGCCAGCATCCCCGACAGGATATTATCCTCGTCATCGTTGGTCAGTGCGCAAAATACGTCGATATTTTCCACGCCTTCTTCCAGCAATAGCTCCTCATCCGTCGCGTCACCGTGCAGCACGATGGTATTCTTCAGTTCTTCTGAGATAGCACGCGCACGCCCCGCATTGTGCTCGATAAGTTTTATCTGGTAATCCTTCTCCAGAGCTACGGCCAGACGTTTACCGATATTGCCGCCGCCCGCTATCATGATGCGTTTATACGGATTGTCCAGGCGGCGCAATTCGCCCATGACGGCGCGGATGTTTTTACTCGCGGCAATGAAAAACACCTCATCCTCGGCCTCAATCACCGTGCTGCCCTGCGGGATGATGGAGGCACCGCCACGATAAACGGCTGCCACACGCGTCTCGATGCCCGGTATGTGCTTGCGCAGTGTGGCTAATTCCTTGCCAACCAGCGGACCGCCTTCGTAAGCCTTGATGGCAACGAGGCGCACCTTGCCACCGGCGAAATCCAGCACCTGCAGTGCGCCGGGGTATTCGATGAGATTCTGCACATAATCGGTGACCAACTGTTCGGGGCTGATCAGCACATCGATGGGGAAGGCTTCCTTGGTAAACAGCTCGGGATGGCAGAGATATTCCGGGCTGCGTACGCGTGCGATCTTGGTGGGTGTGTGAAATAAGGTGTAGGCCACCTGGCAGGCGACCATATTGGTTTCATCGCTATTCGTGACCGCCAGGATCATGTCGGCATCTTCCGCGCCCGCGCGCCTTAATATTTCGGGGTGGGATGCCGGTCCGACTACGGTGCGTAAATCGTGACGCACCTGAAGCTCCTGCAGGCGCCGCACATCGGTATCGACAATCGTGATGTCATTTTCCTCACCGCACAGATTGGCCGCAACCGACGAACCGACCTGGCCTGCGCCGAGGATGATGATTTTCATAAAGGCAGTGACAAATGGCGAGTGGCAAGCGGCAAGTGAAATGAAGAACCGGATAATTGGAAAATGTACCGCATATTATATTTCATCGTGTCTTATCTCCGTTTCTTGCAACCCATCACTTATCACTTGTATCTGCCTTTGTGTCGATGCCGAGGCTGCGTAGTTTGCGATATAAATGGGTACGCTCCAGACCCGCGAGCTTGGCGGTTTTGCCCACGCTGCCGCCGGTTTTAGCCATAACATGTTCGAGATACATCCGTTCAAATTGATCGCGCGCCTCGCGCAAAGGCAAATCAAAGGCCGCTGTTGCGGTGGTAGTCTCCTGACGCGGTTGCGCACCGAGCGCCGTCTCCACCTCGGTAAGGTCGATTTCTACCCCGCTACCCAGGATCAGCAGGCGCTGCACGAGGTTTTTGAGTTCGCGCACATTACCCGGCCACGGGTAATTACGCAAACGGTTTTGCGCGGCGACGTTAAAACTGCGGTAGGGCAGGCTTTCCTGATTGACGAATTCATTGACATAATAATTAAGCAACTCCGGTACGTCCTGGGCATGCTCGCGCAGCGGCGGCACGCGCAAGGGCACGACGTTTAGATGGAAATAAAGATCCTCACGGAAGCGCCTTTCCGCTACCGCCTGTTTCAAATTATGCTGTGTGGCGGCGATAATGCGCACATTGACCTGCACCGGCTCGCTGCCGCCCAGACGCAGGAACGATTGGCTTTGTAAGGCTCCCAGCAGCCGGGCCTGGGTTTCCGTACCCATCTCGCTGATCTCATCGAGGAACAAGGTGCCGCCATTAGCCTGTTCGAGGTGACCGAAATGGATCTTGCCGCCCTCTTCGCTGCCGAATAATTCGGTGGCGGAATTCTCCCGCGCGATGGAGGTCACGCCGACATCGATGAACGGCCCGCTATGGCGCGCACTCAACGAGTGTAGATAGCGCGCGAACACCTCCTTGCCGCTGCCCGCCTCGCCGCTGATAAGCACCCAGCTATCGTGTTGGGCGATACGCTTGATCTGCTCGCGCAACTGTTGCATGGCCGGACTCTTGCCAATAGGTTCAGCGAGCGGCAGGATGTGGCGGCGTAGGCCGATATTTTCCTTGTGCAGTTTGTCGGCTTGCAGGGCGCGCTGCACAGTGAGCAGCAATTTCGCCAGCGAGAGTGGCTTCTCGATAAAATCGTAGGCACCCAGCCGCGTTGCCTCCACCGCCGTTTCCACCGAACCGTGGCCGGACATCATGATTACCGGCGAGGCTAAATTCCCGCCATCGGACCACTCCTTAAGCAGGGAGATACCGTCGATGTCCGGCATCCAGATATCGAGCAGGGTAAGGTCGGGGCGGCGCAACCGCCGTGCCTGGCGTGCCGCTTCGCCGCAATCGGCAACCGTCACCTGATAACCCTCATCTTCGAGGATATCGCGTACCAGGCTGCCGATATCCGGCTCATCATCGACGACTAAAATATAGGCACCGCTACTCATGCTACACCTCGTTGCGGCGGCAGGGCGGTGCCGACATGTACGGAGACGAACATGACCGGCAGGCGAATAACCATGCAGGCACCGCCTTCGCTTAAGTTTTCGGCCTGCAAACTGCCGCCGTGTTCCTCCACGATTTTTTTGACAATGGCAAGGCCCAGGCCGGTGCCTTTGGGCTTGGTGGTGACGTAAGGCTCGAATAATTGCCCCAGCATCTCCTCAGGGATGCCGGGTCCGCGATCCTCCACGCGCAGCTCCACGAAGGGACAGTCGGTCTCGCCTACGCAGCGAGTGCTGATCGTGAGGCGCGAACCACGCTGGTTGGCCATCGCCTCCAGGGAATTTTTGATTAGATTATGCAGCAATTGGCGCAGGCGTCCCGGATCGGCCTCGATGATCGGCAGCTCCGGGTCAAGCAACACCTTGAATTGCGTGCCCGCCCTGCCGCCGCGATAGAGATCCAGTACCTCGTCGATAAGCTGGTTCAGGTTGATCTGACATGGGCGCATCTGCGGATTGCGCGCGTATTCGGCAAAGGCGTTGACCATCTCCTTCATCACTTCGACCTGCTGTACGATGGTATGCGTGGAGCGATCGAGTACCTCGGCATCCTTTGCATTCATGGTCTTGAGGTATTTATGACGCAGACGTTCGGCGGAGAGTTGAATGGGTGTCAGCGGGTTTTTGAACTCATGCGCCAGGCGCCGCGCCACCTCGCCCCAGGCCGCATCGCGTTGAGCCTGGATCAGCGCAGTGACATCATCGAATACGATCAGATGATCCGCCTGGCCCACCTCGCCCCGTGCCAGCAGTGTGCCACGGCAAAACAATATCTGCCGTCCGCCTGCCCCAGCCAGATAAATCTCCTCGCGCCACTCGTGAACGGCCTCGGCAAGATGTACGCGCAGCGTCTCCACGAACAGGCCTAAATGTGCATGATCCAGGCTGATCTCTTCGATGGGACGGCCAATGCGCCCGGTCAGATCGAAACCCAACACATGACTGGCGGCGGCGTTTGCAGTACGCAGGGTATGGTGTGAATCCAGGGTAAGCACGCCGGAAGAAAGGCGTTCCAGCAAGGCCTCAAGATAGGCGCGCTGATCCTCGGCCTGCTGTTGACTGTGTTTGGCCGCGTCGCGCGCGTGCGAAATCTTCTGCGTCATGTCGTTGAATGACCAGACCAGAAAACCCAGCTCATCATTCGAGGTCACCGGCAGGCGCTTATCGTAATCGCCGGCAGCGACCGCGCGTGTGCCTTCGGCCAGATCGCGTATCGGGGCCACCAACCGGCGCGTGGAAAAGAAGGCCGCCCATACGGCGCTCAACAGACTGAGGGCAAGTACCAGCGAGAGCGTCAGCGTAAAACTGTATTTCAGCGGATTGCGCAGATAAGAAAGTTTTTTGTATTGCACGAAGGCAAGTTGCACGCTGTCGGCCAGCGTGCTTTGACGCACCGCAATGGGCGATAAGGCCTGCAGCACACGCTCCTCGGCGGCGGCATCGTCATTGGGTACGTTTACCACCACGCGCACATGCAGGCCGTTATCGCTGATCGGATCGAGGCCGGTGTAATTGCGGTGCTGACGCAATTGCAGCAGGATGGCCTCATTGGGAAGATTGGGCACGATGTTGGTGGGATCGACCTCGCTGGAGGCGATGATACGGCCCTTTTGCGTGAGCAGCGTCAATTCATCTATTGCACTGCGGCTGCGCAAATCGTTTAACAGGGCCGCCGCATCGACATCGGAGACAGTGGCCAGGTCGTCGGCTATGACCAGGGTTTGATTGAGCAATTCGCGGGTGCGCGCATCGAGCGCAGTGCGGCTTAATTCGAGCGCATCTTCGAGGGCCTGCTCAATGCGCACGTCAAACCAACTGTCGATACCGCGATGCAGGAAACCGATAGAGAAATAAAATACCACCGACACCGGCAGCACCGACAAAATCACGAACATGATTACCAGGCGCACGGTGAGGCGCGAACCGGCGATACCGAGCTGATACTGGCGCACCAGCCGCAATAGATTGATGCCAATTAATGCGACTAGCGCAATCAGACCTATTGCGCTGATGACCAGCAGCAGGTAGTACAGCCTGCCGAACTGTTCGGAGCTTTGCGTTACCGCGCTCATGAGGTAAAGCGCGACGAACAGCAGCACAAACAGGCTGAACACCAGGACTACACCGGAAGGCGGACGTTTCAGGATTGCAAGGGCCATGTGTACCACTCACTGGTGAGGTGCCACTGCGGCGACAGATAGGCCATTAACAATAAGGGTGTCGGCAGCGCCTCGATATCCAATCGTGCGCGCAGGCGACCGATGTAGGATTGCCCCGGCGTTAGTAGGCGCTGGTCGAGGATGGGAACATCGACAATGGCACCCAGGACGGTGATCGCATCCTGCCGGCTGTGAAAATTATACTGTAGACCGCTGTTCAAATTTTTTACCAGATACTGTTGGCTGAGCGCGTGATACTCGAGCCGATAGCGCTGTTGCAGCGAGGTAAATTCCTCGTTCCAGAGCAACCGGCGCGGATGCAGAATTTGAATACTCAGTTGCAGCGTAAGTGGCACGCCGTTTTCCAGCGCCTCCAGAACCGCACGGCCGAATTCATATTCTATGGAGGCGTTAAGGGTATAAACGCCATTCACCAGCGTCGTGTCGGCGCTGTGTACTATGAACCGGGGTGGCCCCGGTTCGGATTGCCTCGGGTCTTGCGCATGCGCCTGCATCGGGTAGAGGCACACCCAGCCTAAAAAAATTGAGCGGCCCCAGTGCAGGGCCAGCCTTTTAATAGGAGTTTGTTTAATCATCCTATTAAAACTTGCGCAGCCTGGCGTAATAAAATCCATCCATACCCTCTTCGCCGGGAAATATCTGTTGACCGATCGTATCGGTTTGCGCCGTTTGCCGCCAGGAAAACGCGATCGTGTCAGGGCGGGTATCGGTGTGCAGGGCCACGAAAGCGCGCATCTGCTCCTCGTTTTCGCGGTGTAACACCGAGCAGGTTACATACAACAGCATACCGCCAGATTTGAGTAAGGGCCACAGGGCGGCCAGGAGTTGGGTCTGCAATTGGGCCAACGCGTCAATATCACCGGCCCGGCGCAGGAATTTGATGTCCGGGTGGCGACGAATCACGCCGCTGGCCGAGCAGGGCGCGTCGAGCAGGATGCGCTCGAATGGAACCCCATCCCACCAGTCTTGAGGTCGTCCCGCATCGCCCACCACGAGTTCGGCGGACAAGCCCAGGCGATCCATATTTTGCCGTATGAGAGTAACACGCTGCGCCTGATAATCGAGTGCCAGCACCCTGCTCTCCGGTTGTAGCTCCAGGATATGGCAGGCCTTACCGCCGGGTGCCGCGCAGGCATCCAGCACACGCTGCCCCGGTTGCACGTCCAGCAGCAACGCGGCCTGTTGCGCCGCGCCATCCTGCACCGAGACCAGGCCGTCGCCAAAGCCGGGCAGGCCCTCGACACCCAGTGGTTTTTCGATGAGCACGCCGCTGGCGGTGTGCGGCAAGGCGCTTGCCGCAATGTCTGCGGCGGTGAGCCGCGCCAGATAATCGACGCGCGAAATTTTACGCTCATTAACACGCAGGCACAGCGGCGGACGTTCGTTATTGGCAATAGCGATACCTTGCCACTGCGCGGGCCAATCGGTCTTAAGTGCATCGAGCAACCAGACCGGGTGTGCGTAAGCACTCTGTTCAGCGCAATCGAGTTCTTGTAATAAGCGCACGCTATTGCGCAGGTAGTTACGCAGGATGGCGTTCACCAGGCCCTTCGCCCAGGGCTTGCCCAAGGCCTGACTCGCGGCCACCGTGGTATCTACGGCGGCGTGCGGGGCAACACGCATGTAAATAAGTTGATAGAGTCCGAGCAGCAACAGGCAATGCACCTCATTATCCTTCAGCGGGCTGTTCAACAGCCGCTGCGTCAACGCGTTCAGGCGCAGGTGCCAGCGCAGCACGCCGTAACACATCTCCTGGGCCAGGGCGCGTGCCCCACCATCCGTTAATTTCGGTAAGTTCCGGGCGAGCGCCGCATCCAGCGAGTGGTGTTGAGCGAGCACCTGGACCAGGGTCTGGGCCGCCAGTGCGCGGACATCCATACTAGGCCGCGTTACTGCTATGGAAGGTTTGACCATCCAGGTTATGCGCATTGAGAAAATCACCGGCCGCCAGCGGGCACCCGCCGGGCAACTGGAGTTTGGTCAGGCGCAGAACCCCGTGTCCGGTGGCGACATCGATGCCTGCCGGGGATGTCTTGATAATGCTGCCGGGTGGCGAGGCATTGCCCGCAGGTTCATCCAGGGCCTGAGCCGACCAGATGCGCACGGTCTGTCCCGAGGCAAGCCGGGTCTGCGTCACCGGCCACGGATTGAAGGCACGCACCTTGCGGGCCAGCAGCGCGGCATCCTCACGCCAATCGAGTTCCGCCTCGCGCTTTTCGATCTTGGCCGCATAACAGGCCAGCGTGTCGTCTTGGGGGGTCAAGGTCGTGCTGTCGTTTTGAAGATCGGTTAGGGTATCCATCAGAGTCTTGGCACCGAGTATTGCCAGACGATCATGCAGGTCGTGCGCGGTGTCTGCGGGCAAGATAGGACAGGCGCGACGGGCAATGATATCGCCCGTGTCGAGTCCGGCGTTCATTTGCATGAGGGTGATACCGGTCTCGCTGTCGCCGGCGAGGATGGCG
>JAYSPZ010000119.1:0-2443 GCA_043721815.1 Gammaproteobacteria bacterium
AGGGGGAGGGAATCTAAACGGTGGGCGAGCTGAATCTGGAATACCACGAGGTCACGCCAGCGGAAGCTGGCCTCGCAGGAGGCCAGATAAAATTCCCACATGCGACAGAAACGCTCGCCCATGCGCTCAACGATCTGATCACGATGCTGTTGAAAACGCTGGAACCAAGCCTCCAGGGTTAAGGCGTAATGAAGCCGTAACACCTCCACATCGCAACTCACCAGGCCACTTTTCTCAATGGCGCCGGTTACCTCGGACAGGGCCGGATTGTAGCCGCCGGGGAAGATGTATTTTTGGATCCACGGATTAGTGCCGCCGGGCGGACTGACCCGGCCTATGGTATGCAGCAGGGCGGTCCCTTCCGGGTGTAGCAGGTGACTTAGCTTGACAAAATAACAGTCGTAATGCGCCGCGCCAACATGCTCGAACATGCCGACGCTGACAATGCGGTCATAGCTGCCGGTGTGTTCGCGATAATCCTGCAGGCGAAACTCCACAAGATTTTGCAGGCCGCGCTCTGCGGCCCGACTGGTCGCCACGCGTAATTGTTCGCGCGACAGTGTGAGGCCGGTCACCTTCACACCGGCGTGCTCGGCCAGGAAAAGCGCGAGGCCGCCCCAGCCGCAGCCGATATCGAGCACATGCTGCCCGGGGCTTAGCAGGAGCTTGTTCATGATGTGGCGGCATTTGGCACGCTGTGCCTCATCAAGACTGATGCCGGGGGTATGGAAATAGGCGCAGGAATACTGCATATCCTGGTCAAGAAAGCGGCGAAATACCCACTCATCGAGATCGTAGTGATGGGCTACGTTACGATAACTGCGCATGATGCTGTTGCCGTGATGGACGATATTTTTTAAGAGCTTGGCCAGGATGCCGCGCACTTGGGCAGGGGTGTCAGAGAAATTGGTCATCAGTACTTCGAGCAAGGCCGTCAGCCTGCCCTGCGGGACATCCCACTCACCGTTCATATAAGTCTCGCCCAGCATCATCTCGGGGTCGCGCGCAATGCGTCTAAGCGTGGCCGCGTTGTGCACTACCCATTCAGCATACGGCGGGCCGCTACCGAAGGTCTCTACGCGCCCCTGCGGGAGGTGCAGCGTGAGTTGTCCGTGGCGGAGCTTTTTTTCGAGCGTGGCCAGACTAATGTTCATGCGGGCGATGCCTTCCTTGTGGTTAGTGAGCAGCCGTCTCTGGCCGTAGCCGATGATATTATTAGTAGCTTCTCGTGAGTTCAAGCCCTATCTAGCCGCGCTAGTTTTTGACGAATTTTGCGTACACACTGCCGGGTTATCGGCTCGCAGCTTAAACAAAAGTATCCATAAGGGGAGCGTATGGATAAGCAGGTCAAGTTTCAGGTCAAACTCACTGAGGATGAGGCCAGTCAGCTCATGCTTCTCCTTACAACGATGGGCATCAGCGACTATCGTGAGCTGGCGGGATCGGATAATGCTACGTGTCTAATGCAATCCGCAGGAGAAAAGTTGCGCAGGAAACTGGTAGAGCAAGGTTTCAAGCATCAACAATACATCGAACAAATGCAGGGCAATAATGAGTTTTTCAGGCGGCTAATGCACCAATCGCCTATCTCCATGCAGATTTATACCCCGGATGCCATTCTGCGCGAAGCCAATCAGGCCTTCGATGAGCTATTTCATGTGTCTTCCGATTTACTGGTCGGGAAATACAATGTACTTGAAGACCCAGAGGTCGCACGCATAGGTGCCATTCCTTTTCTGGAAAGAGTGCTCGCGGGCGGCACGGTCGCCAGCCACGAATTTCTCTATGATGCTGCCAAGGGCATGTCTGATACCGGCCGCAAGCGCTGGTTGAGGACCAGAATATATCCCATTAAAGATACGCATGACAAGGTGATCAACTTCGTGATTGCGCACGAAGACATTACCGAGCTGAAACAGTATCAGGAAAATTTACAGGGGCTGGTTGAGCAACGCACCAAGGAATTGTCCGTGGCTGTTGAGAAACTTGAGGTGCTGAGCAGGACGGACGGCCTCACCGGGCTGGGTAACCGCTGGCATCTCGATCAGGTTCTGGACGAGGAACTACGCCGCGCCAAGCGCCAGAAGCAATCGGTTGTCGTCATCCTTATAGATGTGGATCACTTTAAAAAATTTAACGATCACTACGGCCACCAGGCCGGAGACGACTGCCTGCGCAGCATCGCGGCGGTGCTGGCAGCGCATTCCAAGCGGGCGGGTGATCTGGCCGCGCGCTACGGCGGTGAGGAATTTGTCCTGGTGCTGCCAAGTGCCGATCAAGCATGGGGTATGACCTTGGCCGAGGCCGTGCGGAACCCGGCGGTCGCTGCGCATCGGTGCCGTTCGTCACAGGCAGCCCCGATCTCGCCGAGCTGGGCGCGATGCGTTTTCCACCCTCCGAATTCACACTCGATTTTTACCTGCGCAAGTTCGGTCTGGTGGGC
>JAYSPZ010000120.1:0-5907 GCA_043721815.1 Gammaproteobacteria bacterium
TTGATCCAGCCATGACAATTTATAACTGTATTTTTCCGAACCAACACTCGCCCCATTCGGGACATAGATATTGAGCACGCGGATACCATTGTATGTGGCCGCTAACACGCGCCGTTGCGAATCAACCAGATTCGGAATATCCCGGATCACATCGTCGGCGGGAATCCGGCTAAGCAGGGCCACGCCGTTATAACTCTTCTGGCCGGAGAAGACGACCTGATAACCTGCGGCCTCGATGTCCTGCATCGGAAATTGCTCATCCATAAGCTTGGTCTCTTGCAAGGCCAGGATGTCGGGCTGGGCAACGCGCACCCAATTGAGCAGATGCGGAAGACGCACGCGCAGTGAGTTCACATTCCAGGTGGCAATTTTCATTTAAAGCAAAATATGCTTCTTATGCCGCCAAGCCACTGTGCCGCAACAAGGCATCAATGGTGGGTTCACGCCCCAGAAATTCCACGAACAGCTCCATCGGTTCGCGCGAGCCACCCTGCTCCAGCACACAATGCAGAAACCGTTGACCCGTGACCGGATCGAACACGCCATTTTCCTCAAATTTCCCAAAGGCATCGGAGGACAGCACCTCGGCCCACTTATAGCTATAATAACCCGCCGCATAGCCACCGGCGAAGATGTGCGAAAAGCTGTTGGCAAAGCGGTTGAAGTCCGGAGGCTTGAGTACGGAAACGGTATCGCGCACCTCTTGTAGAATCTCGTCAATACGCGCACCCCTGGATGGATCGAATTCCAAGTGCAGACGGAAATCGAACAGCGAGAATTCCAGTTGCCGCACCATGTGCATACCCGACTGGAAATTCTTCGCCGCCAGCATCTTGTCGAACAGCGCCTGCGGCAGAGATTCGCCGGTTTGGTAATGCCCGCCGATCAAACCCAGCGCCTCGCGCTCCCAGCACCAGTTTTCCATGAACTGGCTGGGTAATTCCACGGCATCCCAGGCCACGCCATTGATACCCGCTACGCCGACGTAATCGACGCGCGTCAGCATATGGTGCAGGCCGTGTCCGAATTCATGGAACAGCGTGAGGACTTCATCGTGTGTGAACAAGGCCGGGGCATCGCCGACTGGGGGGCTAAAATTGCAGGTCAAAAACGCCACCGGTGTCTGCACGCCCTGCGGGCCGCGCTTGCGTGTAATGCAATCGGCCATCCATGCCCCGCCCCGCTTGTGCGGCCGTGCGTACAGGTCGAGATAAAACTGCCCGCGCTTGTCATTATGCGCATCACGGATTTCATAAAAGCGCACGTCCGGGTGCCAGGTTTCGACGTTCGCCAGCTCAACAATGCGTAATTGATAAAGTCGGCTCACTACGCCGAACATGCCCTCCAAAACATGCTGCTGCGGAAAATACGGCCTTAAATCCTCCTGCGACAGCGCATATTTATGCTGGCAAAGTTTCTCTGTGTAATAAGGAATATCCCAGGATTCGAGTGTCTGCGTGCGTTGCGCCCGTTCTGCTGTATGGAGGTTTTGCGCGAAGGCATTGAGCTCGCCGAGTTCCTGCAGGGCCATGGGCCGCGAGCGTTGCGCGAGATCGTTTAGAAAATCCATTACCTGTACCGGACGCTTTGCCATTTTCTTGGCCAGCGATAGCTCCGCATAATTGGCGAACCCCAATAATTGGGCGAGTTCGTGGCGTAACTCCAAAAGCCGCTCCATCAACGGCCGATTGTCCCACTTACCCGCGTTCGGACCCCGGTCGCTGGCGCGCGTCACGTAGGCCTCGTACATCTCACGGCGCAGGTCACGGCTGTCGGCGTATTTCATGACCGGCATATACGAGGGATATTCCAGATTGAACAACCAACCCGCGAGATCCGCCTGCTCGGCGCATTGGTGCGCCATGGCTATTGCCGTGGGCGGCAAACCGGCAAGCCCGGATTCATCGACAATGTGTTTGGTCCAGCCGTGCGTGGCATCCAAAACATTCTCTTCGAACTTGGCGGTCAGGCTCGCCAACTCCTGCTGAATGGCCTTGTAGCGTTGCTGATCCTGCGCATTTAAATCAATGCCGGACAGGTGAAAGTCGCGCAGTTCGTTATCGATAATCTTTTTTTGCGCGACATCCAGGGCCGCGTATTCGGCACTGTCCGCAATCGATTTATAGGCCCGATAAAGTCGCACATTTTGCCCCATCTCGGTGGCGTAATCGGTCAGCTTGGGCAGACAGGCATTGTAAGCGGCGCGTAAGGCCTCGGAATTAATCACGGCATTCAAATGACTGACCGACGACCAAGTGCGCTCCAGGCGTTCCTCGAAGTCTTCGATGGGCTGCACGAAATTATCCCAACGGTAATAGGGAGTGGAATCCAGCAAATCTGCCACCTGTGCGCGGTTCTCGGCCAGAAGAAAGTCGATTGCCGGTTCCACGTGCTCGGGCAGAATCAATTTAAACGACGGCAAACCGCTCAAGTCAAGCAAAGGATTGTTCATGTTTGTGGTACCTTTATGCGCAATAAAGACAGGAATTTACAGCGGATTTTACCACGAGCGCCCATGCCCGACCAAAGTGACATGAATAACACAGCCCTTGCCCCGTCTGACGCGGATGCAATGGCGAGTGCGGCTGCGCCTTATTATGCACTGGGGCCGGAGCTTATCCTGGATGCCGTCGAGAGCTTCGGCGTGCGCTGCACGGGCGGGATTCTGCCGCTGAACAGTTATGAGAACCGCGTCTACCAACTGGGCATTGAAGACGGCGCACCGCTCGTTGCCAAGTTTTACCGGCCGGGACGCTGGAGCGATGCAGCGATCCTGGAAGAACATGCCTTTACCACTCAACTCGCCGAGCGCGAGATTCCGGTTGTTGCGCCCCTGATCGATGCTAAAGGAAATACCCTGCTGCACTATGAGGGTTTTCGCTTTGCCCTATTCCCCTCGCAAGGCGGGCGGCGGCCGGAACTGGAGAGTGCGGAGCAGCGCGTCTGGATCGGCCGTTTTATCGGGCGCATCCACGCACTCGGTGCGGTCGAACCATTTCAAAATCGTCCCACGCTGAGCGTGCAGGAATTCGGTGTTGATGCCCTGCGTTTTTTGCTCGACGAGGGCTTTATTCCGGCGGACCTGGAAATCCCCTACCGCACCCTGGCCGAGGATGTACTCAAGCAGGTTGATACCAGCTTTGCCCGTGCCGGGAAGATAGAAACGATACGCCTGCACGGTGATTGCCACCCCAGCAATATTCTATGGACGGAGCGCGGTCCGCACTTTGTCGATTTCGACGACTGCCGCATGGGTCCCGCCGTGCAGGATATCTGGATGTTGCTGTCGGGTGAGCGTGCCGAGATGACCCTACAGCTTGCCGATGTCCTCGATGGCTATGGTGACTTCCATGAATTCGACCCGCGTGAACTGCAACTGATCGAACCCCTGCGCACGCTGCGCATGTTGAACTATTCCGCCTGGCTGGCACGCCGCTGGCAGGATCCGAGCTTCCCGAAAAACTTTCCCTGGTTTAATACCAACCGCTATTGGGAAGATCAGATATTAGCCTTGCGCGAACAGGCCGCGCTGCTCAATGAACCGGCATTGGTATGGTCTTAGAAACCTCTGATTCTGTATACATCAAATATCGATCGGCATAGTCTGTCGCAGGGTCTGGATAACAGGTGCGGTCTGCGGGCGCACCCCGTGCCAGACAAAAAAAGATTCGGCGGCCTGTTCCACGAGCATGCCCAAACCATCGAGCACCTTGGCCGCGCCTTGCCTCTCGCCCCAGCGCATAAATAGCGTCGGGGCGCTTCCATACATCATGTCATAACACCACCCCTGGCTTGCCACTATGCATTCAGGCAAGGGCGGCAATTCATTTTTAAGGCTCGCCGCCGTGCCATTGATAATCAGATTGAACTGCATGCCTGCCAATGATTCATAGGCGCACGTCTCAATCTCGCCTAACGGAGCAAACTCGGCAAGCAATTCACGCGCCTTGTCCAGGGTGCGGTTGGCGATAAGCAATTGCGCAGGCCGTTCCGCTAACAAGGGCCCTAACACGCCGCGCACAGCCCCGCCCGCACCGAGCAGGAGCACGCGCTGCCCGGCAATCTGCCCGCCGTGATTCTCGAGAATGTCGCGCACCAGGCCCACACCGTCGGTGTTATCGCCATACAGCGTGCCATCCGGTTTAAACATTAGGGTATTTACGGCCCCGGCCTGCGTCGCACGCATGCTGCGCACATCGCACAGCTCCCATGCCTCGCGCTTGAACGGCACGGTAATATTCAGGCCCTGTCCGCCTGCGGCCCGAAAATTTCCCACCGCTTGGTCAAAGCCGCCGACATCGACATGGATAGCGGTATACGCTATTTTTTTTCCACACTGTCGTGCAAAGGCCGCATGAATCTGCGGCGATTTACTGTGCGCAACGGGATTACCCATGACGGCATAGCGTGCGGGCTGGTGCTCGAAATTAAACATATCGGTCATAAACGGTTAACGCTGGAAGACATGGGCGCGGGCTGGATTCCAGAGTATAGTGAAGCCCGGATAATGATGCCATCTCATCGGGTAAGTGATTACGGCCCCGACCTCCAACCCTTCGCCCTGTTACGGGCCTTACTAAAATGAGTTTCACTACGAGACCGCTACGTGAGCCGAAAATCCGTGCCTGCTAAATTGTCCGACGTTCTCGCCGCCGTCGATCTCGGCTCCAACAGCTTTCACATGATTATCGCGCGCGTCGTCAATGGCCAGTTATATACGCTTGACCGTTTGCGCGAAATGGTTCAGCTCGGTGCCGGGCTAAACAAAAAAAATTATCTGAGCGAAGTTGCACAGCAACGCGCAATTGCCTGTCTGCAACGCTTCGGACAGCGGCTGAGCAGTATGCCCAAGGGCAGTGTGCGTGCGGTTGGCACGAATACCTTGCGTCAGGCGCAAAATGCCAAACCATTTTTAAGCGCGGCGCAACAGGCCCTCGGCCACTCAATCGAGATTATCGGTGGCGGCGAAGAGGCCCGGCTCATTTATCTGGGCGTGGCGCACAGCCTGGCCGATGATGCCGGGCACCGCCTGGTAATCGATATTGGCGGCGGCAGCACCGAACTCATCATCGGCGAACTTTTCGAGGCACTGCACATGGAAAGTGTGGAGCTGGGCTGCGTCAGTGCGAGTCTGCATCATTTCCCCAAGGGCATCATCAGCAGCATGAATATGCGTCGCGCTGAAATCGCCGCACAACAGGAATTGCAATCCATCACGGCCCATTATCGCGCGCTTGGCTGGAAAACCTGCATCGGTGCCTCCGGCACCATTAATGCAATCCTCGACGTGGTTCGCGCGAATAACTGGGGTGAAAATCTCATCACCCTGGCCAGTCTGCGTAAACTGCGCAAATACATGATAGCCGCAGGCAATGTGCAGACCTTGAATCTGCCGGGCCTGCGCAGCGAACGCGCCGCAGTTTTTCCCGGTGGTGTTGCGATCCTGCTGGCGGCCTTTGAAAGCCTGGGTATAGAGGAGATGACCTGCTCAGATGGCGCGTTACGCGAAGGCCTGCTCTACGATCTGCTCGGCCGCATCCGCCACGAGGATATTCGTGAACATACGGTCGCTGCACTCAGCACCCGCTACCATGTCGATATCGGGCAAGCCCGGCGCGTCGAACAAACCGCTCAGCTTGTGTTGAAGCCCTTGGTAAGAATTTGGGGCTTAAAAAACCAGATGACCCTCTTGAGTTGGGCCGCCCGGCTGCATGAAATCGGCCTCGCCGTGAGTCATAGCCAGTATCACAAACATGGCGCGTACCTGATAGCCAATTCCGATATGCCGGGATTTTCGCGCGAAGATCAGCAATTAGTGGCGGCCTTGATTCTGGGTCAGCGCGGTAAACTTCCCTTGCCCGGGTTTCAGGACTTCGCCAACGGATTATCCGACACGGCGCAACGCCT
>JAYSPZ010000121.1:0-2610 GCA_043721815.1 Gammaproteobacteria bacterium
ACCAGAAAATCGCCGCGCAGCCACATCTCCCAGGCCACGGAGGCGTAGCGCGTCTCATCGATGGGCCACAGCGTGCGCGTGTAAAGGGCGACCAGCACCAGGATCAACCAGGAACCTGCCGCCAGCCAGGTTTGCGGGGTAGGATGATGCAGGCGCTTCGAAATCATTGCGTGCCTATGGAGCTGCGGTGTAATTCTTGCGCGTCAATTTCCACAGGATGAGCTTGTTGTTGCCGGCAAGCTTCGTGGCCGTGATCGTACTCATGGCTCGCGCATCCCAGGCAGACGCATCGACGCGCATCACCAGATACAACACTCCCAGACTGTCGACTAACTGCGGAAATTTCCGGCTATCCGTGATCTCCGGCACGATGCGCCCGGCGTAAAAAGATACCCGCGAGTTTTGCTGCTCATAAATGAACAGGGGGGAATAGGCCTTCGCCTGCTGCGTGAGCTGTTTGATCTGTGCGCCGTCCTGGTCGGGCGCGTTGTACCACTGGCGCTGTCCGTAAATCCAGCACGCCGCGATGATGCCGGCCAAGAGCAATTCACGATAGTGAAAGCTTCCCTCGTAGTTGAGCAGCTTCGCAAGCGCGAAGGGCAGCAGGCAACCGGCTACAAGCAACGCCACCTGCATCAAACCGATGCCGCTGGCATCCCCCCACTTTGCGATCACGGCTATTAAAAGCATTACCGCGAGTGCCAATACAGTTATAAAAATAATGCGGTTGGCCGCCGCAAATTTTGCGGCACTCACGCTGAGGTAGTGACCGATCAAGATCATTAACGGAGGGGTGAGCAGCAAGGCATACTGAATCTGTTTGTTCACATTCACTGACAGGATAACGAACGTCAACCCAAACCAGATGATCGCATAGTTGACGAGTGGCGGATGAGGACGCGTTTTATACAGCCAGATCGCCGCCGGGATAATAAACACCGACCAGGGCAGGAAATAAATGAAGATACGGGGTATATAAAAATAGACGGGGTTGGCATGTCGACCGGTGATATAAGTGGCATCCACCTCTGTGCCAACGATGCTGTGCGCCTGATCCGGGAGTGTGTAAAAGATGAAGGCGTACCAACTGAAGGCCGTGACCAGCAAGATCAGCACGCCGACCGGGTGCAGAATCTTCCGCCACAGATGCAGCCGCCGATCTTTAATCGTCGCGATCAGGATGAGCAGGAGCGGGATGACTATCGCCGCCGGGCCTTTGGTTAAAAAGCCCAGACCCATACACAGATGCAGCAGTAATACGCGCGCCAGGCTGAGCCGCTCGTACAGGATTTGATAGCCGATCAGACAGGAGGCGACCACGAAGAATAATAAAACCGAATCGGTCTCGGCACTGCGGAAATAGCGCAACGCAATGTAGCTGGACACAAAACAGATTGCGATGGACGTTGCGCTCCGCGTGCCCAAGGTCTTGTTGGCCCAGAAAAACAATAGCAACGAGGTCAGCACCGCAAAGCTGGCCGAGATGAAGCGCGCGGCAAATTCATCTATCGTACCGAAGGCCTTGTAGCTCAGCGCGGTCAGCCAGTAGGCAAGCGGCGGTTTGCGCAGACGCAGTTCGCCGTTGTAGTAAGGAATGAGCCATTCGCCGGTTTGGGCCATCACCATCGCGGTCTCTGCCACGCGGATTTCCTGCACCTTATCCATTGGCCTTACGCCCAAACCCCAGTAGAAAAACAGTACGGCCAGACAGAATATCAGGATGGTTGATTTAAGGTTAAGTGTCATGGATAGGCGACTATAGTTCAACTAAATGAGGGTGGTACGGAGGCGTTGTTATCGACGGCGCGGAACCGGCACCACGCGTTGCTACTCACCTTGAACCGTTACATTAATATCTTTGCGTTCGCGATAAATCATCTGCAAGTTGCGCGCGTAAACAAACAGGCCGGTGAGCTGGCCGACAATAAATACCGGATCTGTTTGATGGATTGCGTAGGTGAGCAGGGTAAGTCCCCCGGCCAGGCTAAAATACCAAAACTCAATAGGGATCACGCTGCGTTGCTTGCGCTCGCTCTGAAACCATTGCACGATAAAACGCATGGAAAACAGGGCTTGGCCAGCAAAGCCGATGATTAGCCAGATGTGATCTTTATCCATAGCTCATTATTTCTCCAAGATGACCGGCAGTTTAACGCGGCGCTGCAACCACATGACACCGAACATATCTATGATACCCACCCACAGGCGATTGTGCAGGCCGTAGTTCGATTTTCCATGGGCGCGCGGCCGGTGGTTGACCTCGACGCAGACTATTTGACCGCCGCCACGCAGCACCAAGGCGGGCAGGAAGCGGTGCATATGATCGAAGTGCGGCAGGGCAAGAAAGGTATCGCGCTTGAACAGCTTGAGTCCGCAGCCGGTGTCCGGTGTGTGGTCCTGGAGCAGGCTGCTGCGCACGCGATTGGCGACTCGGGAGGACAGGCGTTTCAACCAATTGTCCTTGCGCTGGCGACGATATCCGCAAATCAATTGCGGTACGCGTGATGCGGCGGGGTCATCCCGTGCCGCCAGCAGTGCAGGAATATCGGCCGGATCGTTTTGGCCGTCGCCATCGAGGGTGGCAATCCACGGTGCGCGCGCGGCGCGCGC
>JAYSPZ010000122.1:0-3316 GCA_043721815.1 Gammaproteobacteria bacterium
CATCGTCGCAGAGCAGGAGCGGCAGGCAATCGGCGGTGAGTACCGCACATACCTGGCCTGGGCCTTTGGCATAAATCGCATCTGCCCCAACGAGGCCGGAGGCTACGGTGGCGGCATCGACCGCGCAGGCACCGTGCACCTGATTAAGCCATAACGGCTCTGCCGGCAAGTGCAGAATTTGCGCAAGCCGCCTGCGATTTTCGTGTACGGCAGGCGCATCGTCGCCCACATGATCGGCAAGGTTCATGCTGTCATAAGGCGGCCTGCTCACGCCGCCTTGACGCGTCGTGGTGCAGGCGCGAACCCGCTGCGGGGCGGGCCAGGTGGGCATGATCCAGTCCAGCCCGGTATTATTTAGGATGGCTGCGCTGGACATCTTCTTTGAGCAGGCTTAGCAAGTTTTCCATATCGGCAGGGAGCGGTGCGGACCAGCGTAACAGTTCGCCGCTGTCCGGGTGTATCAGCCCCAGACTGGAGGCATGCAGGGCTTGGCGCTTAAAGCCGCGCAGGGCCTCGATAAGCGGCTCGGCGGCGGCGGGCGGGGTGCGCAACCGTCCGCCATAGACGGGATCGCCCAGTACGGGAAAGTGGATATGCGCCATGTGCACGCGGATCTGGTGGGTGCGGCCCGTTTCCAGGCGTGCCTTGATGTGCGTGTGCGCGCGAAATCGCTGCGCGACACGGTAGTGCGTGACCGCCGGCTTGCCACGCTCAGCACTGGTCACGGCCATGCGTGTGCGCTCCACCGGATGTCTGCCCACGGCCAGCTCCACGCGACCACCCGCAGTCATTACACCGACCAGCAGGGCATCGTATTCGCGTTCGACGCTGCGTGCCTGTAGCTGCTCCACCAGATTCTTCTGCGCGGGCAGGGTACGCGCGATCACCAACAGCCCGCTGGTATCTTTATCCAGGCGGTGCACGATGCCCACGCGTGGCAGGCCGCCGAGTTCGGGCGCATAGTGCAGCAGCGCGTTCAGCAAGGTGCCCTCGCTATTACCCGCGCCGGGATGCACCACCAAGCCAGCGGGTTTGTTGATTATCAGCAGGGCCGCATCCTCGTACACCACCTCCAGGGAAATCGGCTGCGCCTCCCAGCGCGTCTGCTCCTCGGCCAAGGCATTGATCTCGACGTATTCCCCGCCTTGCACCTTATCGCGCGAGCGCCACTGCGTGGCATCCACGCTGACCTGACCTTGCTTGACCCACTGCTGCAAACGCGCGCGCGAATAGTCGGGGAACAGCTCGGCCAGCACTTGATCGAGGCGTTTGCCCGCCATTTGTTCAGGGATGTGCGATGTTAAATGTTGAGTTTTTGACATAGTTCGCAGCCCGGTGGGCATTGGATGTATAATTTTCGCAAAATCTCGCTTCAGCTCGCCGAACCTCGGAGATACCCTACCACAATGCGCCCGATCAAATTGCTGCTTATTATTTCATTACTTGGCCCCTCGCTGCTTGGCTTGGGCGGCTGCTCCCTGCTGCCCGATCAGATCGACAATACCAAGAACTGGTCCGCAGAACGCTTTTATACAGAGGCCAAGGACGCAATGAATGTCCACGACTATGCAACGGCCATCAAGCATTTTGAAACGCTGGAGGCGCGCTACCCGTTCGGACGCTATGCCCAGCAGGCGCAACTGGAGGTGATCTACGCCTATTACAAGGATAACGAGGCCGTCTCGGCAGTGGCCGCCGCCGATCGCTTCATCAAGCTCTATCCGCGTCACCCGTATGTGGACTATGCCTATTACCTGAAGGGGCTGGCGAATTTCAACACCAGTCGCGGTCTGATAGAGCGTTATGTCCCGCAAGATGCTTCGCAGCGCGATCCAGGCGCAGCGCGTCAGTCGTTCCAGGATTTTTCCGATTTGGTGAAACGCTTTCCCAACAGCAAATACACCAAGGATGCTTCGCTGCGCATGGCCTATCTACGCAATAACCTCGCCAAGTATGAAGTCAATGTGGCCACTTATTATATGAAACGCGGTGCCTATGTCGCGGCCACCAACCGCGCAAAAAACGTAGTGGAAAGTTATCAGCGCACGCCATCCGTGCCGGATGCCCTCGGCATTCTGGCCAAGGCCTACAAGGTGATGGGGCTGGATGATCTGTCGGCGGATGCCCTGCGTGTGCTCGAACTGAATTATCCACAGCACCCGGCGCTCGCGCAGGCCAAAAATACGGTCGTTAAGTAGCCGACCTGGCAGGGCAATAACCCATCTTCCCCCGCCCCGCCCCAGCCAACCATTTTTTGCACGAGCATGTGCGTCTGTTGCTCAACAGCCTGAGGCACTGGACGGGCCGTGAGCTAATCGACCCTGCGCTGCCTTTAGAACAACAGGCCGAGTGGCTTTTCCATGCGCCTTTCGTAGTCGCTTCGCACGATGCCTCGGCGGATCCCGTTCTCAATTATGGAAATCAGGCTGCGCTGCAACTGTGGGAGGCATCGTGGCCGGAATTTGTCTCCATGCCCTCGCGCCTGACCGCAGAGGCCGTCACGCAAGGTGAACGCTGTTGCTTATTGGCAGAGGTGACTGCCCGGGGATTTATCGACAACTATCAGGGAATACGCATTTCCGCACAGGGACGCAGGTTTGCAATTAAACAAGCAACGGTGTGGAATTTGCTTAACGACGCAAATGATTATTGCGGCCAGGCCGTGATCTTCCATGACTGGCATTTTGTGTAATCAGCACGGCATTCTACACCGCATCCCTGTCCCGCTCCCCGGTGCGTATACGCACCACTTGCTCGACCGTGGTGATAAAAATTTTACCGTCGCCGATCTTGCCGGTGCGCGCGGCCTCGGTAATTGCTTCTATGGCGCGCTCAACCTGTTCGTCGTTCAGCACCACCTCGAGCTTAACCTTGGGCAGAAAATCGATCACGTATTCCGCGCCGCGATAGAGTTCGGTGTGACCTTTCTGGCGGCCGAAGCCCTTGACCTCGGTAACAGTCATGCCGGTAATGCCGATCTCGGATAGTGCCTCGCGCACGTCATCCAATTTAAACGGTTTAATCACAGCCTCAAGCTTTTTCATTGTTTTCCCCTCTGCGCATGCTTCGATTATTCACCAAAACCATTTGTAATAGGATAACGCCGGTCGCGTCCAAATGCGCGCTTCGTAATGCGCACGCCCGGCGGGGCCTGACGACGCTTGTATTCATTGCGATCGACCATGCGCACCACGCGCCGCACCGTGGACTCGTCAAAACCGGCGGCGATGATGTCTTCGATGCGGGTATTCTGTTCAATATACATTTGCAAGATCGGGTCCAGCACCGCATAGGGCGGCAGACTGTCTTCGTCCTT
>JAYSPZ010000123.1:0-2589 GCA_043721815.1 Gammaproteobacteria bacterium
GCCTTTCCCAAACGGGAGGTGGCGTTGGGCGGGTTTTACCAGAAATCCCTGGATGCCGATAACCCCAGTTGTCAGTTAGTGCGCGTGTTTGTACCCGCAGAGTCGCGTTATTACGCGGAGATTAGCGGTGGCAAACAGCGCTTCACGGTGCGCTTTATGGAACCCGTGGTTAACGGGCGTGCCGTTCAGGCCACGGAAGATGTTGAATTCGAGCTGACCTGCTGCATCATATGAAACCGCCAGCACTCGTCAAATGCCCCGCCTGTGCAAAGCCGGTCGAATGGTCGGGCGAGAGTATCTGGCGACCCTTTTGCAGCGAGCGCTGCAAGCTGATCGATCTGGGTGCCTGGGCGGACGGCTCCTACAGCGTCCCGGGCAAGGAGCAGGTCTTGCCGGAGAACGATGCTGAAGAACGCTGAACTCGTTCGCAAATGTCGAGCACGGGGTGGGCAAAGCCCCACCAAAACCGGCTCTAATAGGACACGCCGTTACTTCCCCGAATAGATCGCATTCCAAAGGCTACTGACGGCAGCGATACCTTGCGCACCGTTGCGATGCGCTAGCGCTATATCTTCGATGCGCATTCCGCCCAGGGCATAAACGGGCATATTTGCCTCGGAGCTGAGTTGTCGCAATTTATCCCACCCCAGACATGCCGCGCCCGGATGACTTTGCGTGGGCAACACCGGCGACACCACCGCGAAATCCACGCCAATACGCCGCGCCCGGGCAAGCTCAGCGGTGTCGTGGCAGGAGGCCGCCACCCATTTCTCTTTGCCCAGCGGCCGCGCATCAAGCCCTTTCAGTTGTTGGCTGCTCAAATGAACGCCGTGCGCACCGATGTCTTGCGCAAGTTGCGGCGGGGCATTGAGCAGGAGTTGTGCACCGTAACGGCTGCATAAGCTGAGTGCCTGTCCGGCCAATTTTCGGTAGTGCGCTTCATCCAGCGACTTCGCGCGCAATTGCACCAGGCGCACGCCGCCGCGTAGACACTGCTCCAAGGTTTGGAGGAATGTCATTAGGTCTTGCGGTTCGGGCGTAATCAGATAGAGAGAAGGCAAGGTAATGGCGCTGATGATGGGCAGATTGGCGGCCGGATAATTTCTACCCGGCAGATCTTCAAGCGCGACCCATTCCAGCGCCTGTCCTTCGCGGGCGGTGAGCTGCCCGCTATAGCCATCCACGCGCCACACATCCAGCAACACCGACTTGTCGGGATAATCATGGTGAATGCGTATGAGCGGGCGGGCGCTGGTCACACCAATTCCCAGTTCCTCATCAAGCTCGCGCTTGAGCGCCGTTAGCGGATCTTCACCTGGCTCGATCTTCCCGCCGGGGAACTCCCACAGCCCACCTTGATGCGCATGGGCATGGCGCAAGGCAAGTAACACCTCGTCGCGTTTATTGAAGATGGCGGCGGCCGCGACGTGTTGCACCGATGGGTTCACTGTGGAGGGATTTTAAGTGCGGTATTCCGCATTGATGCGCACATAATCGTAAGAAAAATCACAGGTCCAAACCTTCGTGCAATGCGCACCTCGGCCCAGGTCGATACGCACGGTAATTTCCGCACGCTGCATGACATCCTGGCCTTGCTGTTCGGTGTAACCGGATGCGCGTGCGCCATCGCTCACGATGCACACCTCGTCAAGATGAATGGCGATGCCTTCGATGTTAAGGTCAGCGAGTCCGGCGCGGCCTACTGCGGCAAGGATGCGCCCCCAGTTCGGGTCGCAGGCAAAGAAGGCGGTTTTGACCAGTGGCGAATGCGCGACGCTATAGGCCACCAGGGAACATTCCTCGATGCTGGTGCCGCCGCTCACCTCGATGGTAATAAATTTGGTTGCCCCTTCACCATCGCGCACGATGGCCTGCGCCAGTTCGGCACAGACCTCGGTTACGGCCGCGCAGAGCAGGTGATAAGCCGGGTCGGCGCGGTTATCGATATAAGGCAGCATGCTCTTGCCGGTGGCGATCAATACGCAGGCATCGTTCGTCGAGGTGTCGCCGTCCACCGTAATGCGATTGAACGAGTCCGGCATGGCCTGTTCCAGGCAGTGTTGTAAAACCGCCGCACTGAGGTCGGCATCGGTGGCGATAAAGGCAAGCATGGTGGCCATGTCTGGACGGATCATGCCCGAACCTTTGGCGATGCCGGTTATCGTGATAGTAACGCCATTAATCTCAATCTGCCGCGAACAGCCCTTGGCCACGGTATCCGTCGTCATGATCCCGTAGGCGGCGTCGCTCCAGCCTGCGGGGCTCAGATTTTCATAAGCGGTAGGCAGGCCGGCCTGAATCTTGGTAACCGGCAAAGCCTCGCCGATCACCCCGGTGGAGAACGGCAAAACTTCATTGATGGCGCATGCGCCAAGTTGTGCCAGCGTCTCGCAACAGGCGCGCGCATCGTTAAGGCCCTGTACGCCGGTGCCCGCATTGGCATTGCCGGTGTTTATCAACAAAAAGCGCGGTGCGGCCTGTGACAAATAGGTGCGCGCCAAGGTGACGGGCGCGGCGCAAAAGGCGTTACGGGTAAACACGGCGGCGCACGCGGCGTTTTCGCACAACTCCATGACCACCACATCGCGG
>JAYSPZ010000124.1:0-8800 GCA_043721815.1 Gammaproteobacteria bacterium
CCCAGGTGAAACGCCACTGCCAATTTCCCGTGGTGGTGCCGGGAATATTCATGCGGTGCTCGTTACCCAATTCAAGAACATCCTGCATCGGGACGACAGCCCATAGACTCACCGAGGCGTAGGCGCAGCGGATCAGCGGCCAAAGCAAGGATTCGGAAGTCGCATCCAGATACTCGGCGATGTAATTTTTAGTCTCGGCGGATAGTTCGTCCAGCCAGCCCAGCGTAGTGTCGTTGTCGTGCGTGCCGGTATAGACCACGGTGTTAGCCTCGTGCTTACAAGGTAGGTAGGGATTATCGGGGCTACCGTCGAAGGCGAATTGCAGGATCATCATACCGGGAAAATTGAATTGCCTGCGCAGCGCGGTGACCTCCGGTGTAATCATGCCCAAGTCCTCCGCGACCATAGGCAGGGATCCGAATGTGTCCTGTAGAGTTTGAAACAGATCCAGGCCCGGTGCCTTTACCCAGAGGCCTTCAATGGCCGTGGTGTTGTTGGCGGGAATCTCCCAATAGGATTCGAAGCCGCGAAAATGGTCGATACGAATCATATCGTACAGTTCCAATTGCACCTTCATGCGCTCGATCCAGTAAGTAAAGCCATCGGACTGCATGGCCTTCCAGCAATAATGTGGATGTCCCCAATGCTGACCCTGTGGCGAAAAATAATCGGGTGGCACGCCGGATACCAGCACTGCGTTTCCCTGTTGATCGAGCTCAAAATAATTGCGCTTGGCCCACACATCCGCGCTGTCGTGCGCCACGAAGATGGGCATATCGCCGAAGATCTGGATGTCGTGTCTATTGGCATATTCCTTTAACGCCAGCCATTGTCGGAAGAAAATAAACTGCTCGAAATAGGTCTGCTCGATGGCATCGGCAAGGCGTACGCGCGCCTGCTCTAGTGCCAGCGGTTGCCGGTCGCGCAGTGCGTCCGGCCAGGTAGTCCAGGTGGCATACGCGTGTTCCTGTCGTAGCGCCTGGAACAAGGCGTAATCGGGTAGCCAATAGACGTGTCGGGCAATAAAGGCATCCAGTGCCGTGCGCTCAGATGGTGCGGCATGTTGCAGAAATCCTGCGCGTGCTTTTACCAACATGGCGCGGCGAAACGCCGTGTCCTTACCGGTGCGCAGTTCATCCAGGCTTTGGTGTGCATCGATATTGAGCCAGCCTTCCTGGGTGAGTAGTTCGAGACTGATTAAGGAGGGATTACCGGCGCTGGCTGAAACGCAGTTATAAGGCGAACCATCATCGTGCGGTGGACTGAGCGGGAGGATCTCCCATACGCTCATCCCGCTGGCCATGAGAAATTCCACGAAGCGATAGGCCTCTGGGCCCAGGTCGCCGTGATCCGAGCCGCCGGGTAGGGATGTGGGGTGTAACAGAATACCGGCGCGGCGTTGCTTGAGAGGGCTGCTCACCTTCATCCGTTATGGCTTAAGCGTGATGTTGCGAGGGACGCATGGTGCCACTGTGAGCGGATGAAATATCATCGCTGCCGTGGCTCATTACCAGGGAAAGGTACGCGGGGGGTTGCTGACCCAGTAAATGATAGAGGTTGGACAAGTGCAGGCGGAAAAGTTTTTCGAAGTCGCTGACGATCTCCGTGGGATTGTAATCGCCGAACCACCAAAACCAGTCCGAACCCTCGCACACGGCCAGTTGTTCGGTGGCGGCGCGTAACTCCTCGGCCTGCAGACGACCCGAGTCCACCGCTATGTCAAAGGCGTGCTTTGCATCACAGAGCATATCCCAGCCGCGATTCTTCGCCGGATCGCCGACCCAGGTGGAGAAGGTGCCGTATACCCAGCTCCCAGCGACCATCTGCTTTAGTTCGGTAGTCGTTCGGCTGTGCCCGGTCTTGTCGAGATAAGCGCTGAAGGTGGTAAGCTCCAGGCCTTTATGCCCGCTGAGTCTTTTGTACAGTGCGGTCAGAAAATGATAGGCATTATCCGGGTAATATTCCCAGGCATTTTCGCCATCCAGGATAATAGAAACTACACGATCCGCCTTATCCGTGCAGGCATCGCCGATGTTTTTTAGATGATGGACGAGGTTACTGACTGCATCGTCGCTGTGCCAGCTCGAATACGTAAAGCCGATCAGATCGGATAAGCCGTCGTCACGGAAAAAACATTCAATCCCGGTATCCGCAACCTTGTAGGGTTGGTACAACCATTGTGTATGCGCAAGACTGTCCATTTGCCCGCCCTGCACCAGACTGTTGTGCAGTACCTTTTCGCCGCTCGCCGCCCAGCGAAACCCGTCTTCGCCGAGTAGCTTAAGGGCTGTGGCGCTCACGCCGCCCTCGGAGGGCCAGCAGCCCTGCGGCTCGATGCCGAAGTAGTGCTGAAATAGACGCTTGCCCTCGCGGATATGCCAGCGTGCGCGCTCTTCGCCGCCGGGGTAGCAGGGTAGGAGTGGAAGGTCGGCTTGCGGCAGGGCATCGTGCGCACAGTCCAGGCTGATTAACAGCGGCAGGATGGGGTGGGCATGCGGTGTCATGGATAGCTCGATCTGCCCAGCCAGGCATAGGGCGCGATAGCGCGGTATCACCGAGGCGATTAACTCGCCGATGATCTCGATGAGCAGCCGCCTATCGTCGGGGGTAAATCCTTGGCCCTTGGCGATCAGTTGTTGCACGCGCGTGTCGTTCAGGCGCACGGTTTCACCCATCCACGCGAGGTGATACCAGACCAGGAGGTCGGCCAGGAATTGCTCACTAAGGTAGATCATGGCCTCCGGTTCTTGAGCAAAGCGTTCCGCGAGCGCGGCCAAGCGCCGGTAGGGCGGAAAGCGATTGATGAGCCGATCTTTATTCACGCGCAGACAGGCGTGTACCAAGGCCGCATAGTTCTCGGTGCCGAGGGTCGCCGACGTTGTTGCAAGTGCGGCCAGCAAGTGGTCGCACAAGGGCCGTTGCTGGGTCAAAAAGTCGTTTATCTGCGCGGTGTAATCGACCAATTGTTCGAGCATGATGGGTGAAAAATTGACTACCGCCCGCGCCTCGGGGATGGCCTCCAGGATGGCGGCCATGTCGACGTAGTCCTTGATTGCGTGCAGATAGGTCCAGGGTAGCGCGTACGTCCCGGAAATCAGGTCACGATATTGCGGCTGGTGCATGTGCCAGCACAGCACCACATTTAGACGCTCTTTATCGGACATGATGGAAGGTCTGGCCGAGCATTTCCGGTGTCACCAGCACGACCCCGCCCGGTGTGACGTGAAAGCGTCGTGCATCTTCCGTTAAGTCTTCGCCGATCACAGTACCCTCGGGAATAACGCAGCCTTTATCGACCACCACCTTGTTCAAGCGGCAGTGGCGATTAATTATTACGTCGGGCAGGATCACCGAGTCAACGACCGACGCATAGGAATGCACCGTGACGTGAGAGAACAGCAGCGAGTGGCGCACATAGCCGCCCGAGATGATGCAGCCGCCGGAGACCATGGAGTCCACCGCCATGCCGCGCCGGTCATCGTCATTGAAGACAAATTTCGCGGGCGGCAATTGTGCTTGATAGGTCCAGATCGGCCAATCCTGATCGTAAATGTCGAGCTGCGGACTCACGCCGATCAGCTCCAGATTGGCCTGCCAGTAAGCATCCACTGTACCCACATCACGCCAGTACGCTGATTTATCGCTCTGTTCCTGATGGAAGGGGTAGGAAGAAATATGGTATTTATCGATGATCTTGGGAATGATGTCCTTGCCGAAATCATGTGATGAATCCGGCGTACCGGCATCCTTGATGAGTTGTTCGTAGAGAAACAGGGCGTTGAAGACATAGATACCCATGGATGCCAAGGCCAGATCAGCATGGCCCGGCATGGGTTCGGGCCGCTCGGGCTTCTCGGCAAAGCCAATGACGCGCCCTCCGGGGGATACCGTCATCACGCCGAAGCCTTTGGCCTGCTCCAGGGGAACTTCGATGCAACCGACTGTCATGTCCGCCTGGTTTTCCACGTGAGCGGCGATCATGCCGCCGTAATCCATTTTATAAATATGATCACCGGCGAGGATGAGGATATATTTCGCCTTGTGTTGACGGATGATATCGAGGTTTTGATAGATGGCATCGGCTGTACCGGCATACCAGGAGGTTTCGATGCGCTGCTGGGCGGGCAGCAGTTCCACAAACTCGCCAAATTCACCGCGCAGAAAACCCCAGCCGCGCTGGATGTGCCCGATCAGCGAGTGTGCCTTATATTGTGTGAGTACACCGATGCGCCGGATGCCTGAATTGATGCAGTTGGATAAGGGGAAATCGATGATGCGAAATTTACCGCCGAACGGTACAGCCGGTTTTGCACGCCACAGGGTCAGTTGTTCGAGCCGGGAACCACGGCCACCCGCAAGTATGAGCGCCAGGGCGTTGCGTGTGCGATGTTGAACAACGCGTCTTTTGTGGCCGGCGGCTTGCATCGGAATTTTCTTGTCGGTCCTTGTCCAGGTAAGAGGGGTGCCATCTCGAAGAGCTGACTTTATGTTAACCTGAATACCAAATACGGATGATATTATGCCATATAATTTCTTCCCATCTCACCCGCTATTGCCCGCACGGTCCTTATTATTATGACCAATCGATCATCACGCACTGAAAAAACGCCCACCCGGGCAGTTTTGACCGGTGAGCTGCAAATGCTGGTGGAGGCGCGCCATCACGATCCTTTCTCCGTGTTAGGCCGACATACCCTGAGTGCGCAAGAAAGCCTTGTTCGCGCCTATATCCCGGGGGTGGCGCAGATCAGCATAGCGGCCCCGGCAGCCCGATTGCCGATGCAACGCTTGCCGGGAACCGATCTGTTTGAGTGGCGCGGGTCGTCCGCGCAGGTGCCTGAGCGTTATGAATTAGTCTGGGAAGACGCAAAACATAACAGTGTGCGCGGCTACGACCCTTACTGTTTTCCGCCGCAACTTTCCGAGTACGATCTGCACTTATTCGCCGAAGGTAAACATTGGCATGCGTATCGCTTTATGGGTGCGCATATCCGCGAGGTTGACGGCATATCCGGCACACTATTTTCCGTGTGGGCGCCGAATGCCGCGCGCGTGAGTGTGGTGGGTGACTTTAATGTCTGGGACGGGCGCCGCCACCCCATGCGCGTGCGCGGCGATAAAGGTGTTTGGGAATTATTTATCCCCGGGCTGGAGGCCGGACTTTTTTACAAGTTCGAGATTCGCGGGCGTGACCACCAGGGTCATTTACACCTGAAATCCGATCCCTACGGCCAATGTTTTGAATTGCGCCCCAGCACCGCATCGATGGTCGTTGCCGATAGTCTTTTTGCATGGAAAGATAAGCCCTGGATGCAGGCCCGCGCAACGAGCGATTGGCTGCATCGGCCGATGTCTGTTTACGAGGTACATCTGGGCTCGTGGCGGCGCGATGAGCAGGGTAATTTTCTCAATTACCGCGAGCTGGCGCGAGGCCTGGTTGGCTATGTGCAGCGTCTGGGCTTTACCCATATCGAACTGCTGCCGATCACCGAACATCCGTATGATGGCTCCTGGGGTTATCAGACCCTGGGTTACTACGCGCCCACCAGTCGTCACGGTTCGCCCGATGATTTCCGCTGGTTCGTCGATCACTGTCACGAACATAACATCGGTGTGTTGCTCGATTGGGTGCCCGGGCATTTTCCCAGGGATATACACGGCCTCGCGCGTTTCGACGGCAGTGCCGTGTACGAACATGAAGACCCGCGTTGCGGCGAGCACCGCGAGTGGGGCACGCTGATCTTCAATTACGGTCGCAATGAGGTGCGTAATTTTCTGATCTCCAGTGCACTGTATTGGCTGGAGGAATTTCATATCGACGGCCTGCGCGTCGATGCCGTCGCCTCCATGCTGTATCGCGATTACTCGCGTGAGGCCGGCGAGTGGCTGCCCAATATTTACGGCGGCCGCGAAAATCTGGAGGCCATCGATTTTCTGCGCCAGCTCAACACCATTACCCATGACCAGTGCCCGGGTAGCCTGATTATGGCAGAAGAGTCTACCTCCTGGCCCAGGGTGTCGCGCCCCGTTGATATGGGTGGGTTGGGCTTCAGCATGAAGTGGAATATGGGCTGGATGCATGACACCCTGGAATACATGAAGCTCGATGCCATTTACCGCCAGCATCACCACAACCAGCTTACCTTCGCGCAGATATACGCCTTCACTGAAAATTTTATCCTGCCCTTTTCGCACGATGAAGTTGTGCACGGAAAGAGCTCGCTGCTCTATAAAATGCCCGGCGATGAATGGCAGCGTTTCGCCAATCTGCGCCTGCTCTACACCTACATGTTCACGCAGCCCGGCAAGAAATTATTGTTCATGGGTTGCGAATTCGCGCAAGGGCAGGAATGGGATCATGCGCGCGCACTTGACTGGTATGTGCTGGATTACCCCCTGCATCAGGGAATACAGAAATTGGTGACTGATCTCAACCAGCTCTACCGTACTGTGCAGGCGCTGCATCGTTACGATTTTGAAGGCCAGGGCTTTGAATGGATAGACTGCAACGATGCCGCACATTCCGTACTCAGTTATCTGCGCACGAGCGACGATCAAACCCTGGTAATCATACTCAACTTCACGCCGATCGAGCGATGGCATTACCGCATCGGTGTCCCGTACCCGGGTGCTTACCGCGCGGTCTTTAGCTCAGACTCCAGTGTTTACGGTGGAAATAATATGCACAACGCAGAGAAAATATTTGCCGAGCCAACGCCCTGGATGGGTAAGCCGTACTCCATAGTCGTCAATCTAGCGTCACTGGCGGGTGTGGTCTTGGCGGTAGGATAAGAAGGCTGTCGCGGTGATTTCATAAGCGTAAAATAAGCTTTTAAGGTCATGTTACAAAGGAGAGAACAGCCATGCTGGAAAAATACCGGGCATTACATTCCGCCAGGCTCAGGCAGGGTATCGGCTATTACCGGCTGGCCGAGGAATTGCCGAAAAATGTGAGCGCCGACAGCCCCGCTGTTCATGTCATGACGGATTTAAAGAGGGTAACGGCATTGACCGTGGCGCCGGATGCAACCATCGATGCCGCGCTGCAAAAGATGATCCACTGTGAGGTGCGCCTGCTGCTGGTCACCGACCGCGCCGACGCGGTGGTCGGTATCGTGACCGCGCGCGACATCATGGGCGAGAAGCCGGTGCATGTCGTTTCCACCGAGCGGATCGCGCGCGAGGATGTGATCGTCGAGCAGATAATGACCGCGCAAAGCAATGTCGATGTGCTCGCGATGGATGATGTTGCGCGCGCCTCGGTCGGCGATATCATCATGACTTTGCGCGCGGCCGGGAAGCAGCACGCACTCGTGGTCGATACCGAGCCAACTACCGCAAGGCAGGTCATTCGCGGCATCTTTTCCACAACGCAAATCGGCAGGCAGCTAGGCGTGGAGATCCAGCCGACCGGCATCGTACAGAGCTTTGCCGAACTGGAAGCGGTGCTTATCAGCTAGGCATCCGCAGGTTTTAATCGAAAAATAATCTAACAAAATGATGGCATTGCTACTGATGCCCAGCCGCCCTCACCCTAACCCTCTCCCGGAGGGAGAGGGGGGAAGTACGCTCTCTGCACCCTTCGCTTCGCTCTTCCTTTCAGAAGAGGACGAACTGCAATAATTTTAATTGCGCCAGGCTTAAGCTGGTAAAGCCGATACGGTTTTCGGGCGTTTGTAATAAATACCCTTCCGGAGAGAGGGATACACCCCCTTCTCCCTCCGGGGACGACTGCATGGATGCAGGAGGTAGAGCGACGCAGGGAGCAGTTGCCGAGAGCGAAGCGAGGGGGGCGAAGCCGGTCGGGGATGAAGGAAAGGTTCTACACCTTGCCCAAGTTCGATCGCAAAAATTCTACAATTGTGGCGAGCGGGAGGTTCAGGCTCTCCGTATCTCGTCGCGCCTGATATTCGATGGTACCTGCGTCCAAGCCGCGCTCGCCTAATACCAGGCGGTGCGGGATGCCGATGAGTTCCATGTCGGCGAACATCACGCCGGGGCGCAGTGGGCGGTCGTCGAATAAAACCTCTATCCCGGCGGCACGTAATTCTGCATAAAGCTGTTCTGCGGCATCGGCTACGCGCTGTGATTTCTGCATATTCATGGGCAATAAGGCGACATGAAACGGCGCAAGGGCCGCAGGCCAGATAATGCCCCGCGCATCATTATTCTGTTCGATGGCGGCGGCCACGACGCGCGATACGCCTATCCCATAACAACCCATGGTCATCACCACCGGCTTGCCCTGTTGATCGAGCACCGTGGCATCCAGTGCTGCGCTGTATTTAGTGCCGAGTTGAAAGATATGGCCGACCTCGATGCCGCGCGCGATGGAGAGTGTGCCCTTGCCATCGGGGCTGGCATCGCCTTCGACGACATTTCTCAGATCAGCAACTTCCGGTTCGGGCAAATCACGGCCCCAATTCACGCCGGTGAGATGAACGCCGTCTTCGTTCGCGCCGCAGACAAAGTCGGACAAATGTGCGGTACTGCGGTCAGCGATAATGGGAATTTTCAAACCGACTGGCCCCAGCGACCCCGGTTCGCAACCGGCAGCCATGCGCACTTGTTCGGCGCTGGCCAGTGTAATGGGAGCGACAAGGTCTGCAGCCTTGGCGGCCTTTATCATGTTCAGCTCATGATCGCCGCGCAACACCAGCGCGATGATTTTGGTCTCACCGGCGGTATCAGTGCCCTGTACAAGCAAGGTTTTTAGACATTTCTGCGCGGGGATTTCAAGGAACGCGCTGACCTCTTGAATGCTGTGTTGCCCGGGTGTATCAACGCGTTGCAGACTGGC
>JAYSPZ010000125.1:0-4243 GCA_043721815.1 Gammaproteobacteria bacterium
CGGGCCGGACGGCACGCAGGCTGCGGTGCTGGCGCAGTACCGCAGCATGAGCACACTCATTGCGCCTTTACAGTTGCACATTAAGCACCTGGAACTGGACGAGCGCCGCGCCTGGCACCTGGGCCTGAACAACGGTATCGAATTGTTATTAGGCCGCACCGATAGCACGGCCCACCTGCAACGCTTTGTGCGCGTCTATCCCAGCCTGGCCGCGTTACCGAACGTGATCGAACGCGTGGATCTGCGTTATCACAATGGCTTGGCGGTACGTTGGGCGAGCGCGGCGGGCGGGCAGCATGCCGTTGCGCGGGATTAACGGGAATCACTCAAGGAAAAGTGGATGTCAAAAAAGATTGAAAAAGACCTGATCGTCGGCCTCGATATCGGCACCTCCAAGGTACTCGCCATCGTCGGCGAGATCATGGCGGATGGCCGGGTTGAGATCATTGGCATCGGGTCACATCCCTCGCGCGGCCTGAAAAAAGGCGTGGTGGTCAATATCGAATCCACCGTGCAGTCCATCCAGCGCGCCGTGGAAGAGGCCGAACTGATGGCCGGCTGTCAGATTCACTCGGTATACGTGGGCATCGCCGGCAGCCACATCCGCAGCCTCAACTCACACGGCATCGTGGCGATCAGCAATAAAGAGGTGAGTCACGATGACGTAAAGCGCGTGATCGAGGCAGCGCGCGCCGTGGCCATCCCCGCCGATCAGAAGATACTGCATATCCTGCCGCAGGAATTCATCATCGATAACCAGGATGGCATACGCGAACCGGTGGGTATGTCCGGGGTGCGTCTGGAGGCAAAGGTGCATATGGTCACCGGCGCGGTCAGCGCGGCACAAAATATTTACAAATGTGTGCGGCGCTGCGGCCTGGAGGTCGACGACATCATCCTGGAGCAGCTCGCCTCCAGCTACGCGGTGCTCACCGAGGATGAAAAAGAACTGGGCGTATGTCTCGTTGATATCGGCGGCGGTACCACGGACATCGCCGTGTTCACCGAGGGTGCGATACGCCATACCGCCGTTATCCCGATCGCGGGCGATCAGATCACCAACGATATCGCCGTGGCACTACGCACGCCTACGCAGTATGCCGAAGAGATCAAGATTAAATACGCCTGCGCACTCACCCAATTGGCGCTCGCCGATGAGAGTATCGAGGTGCCCAGCGTAGGGGATCGCCCGGCGCGGCGTCTGGCGCGCCAGACCCTCGCCGAGGTCGTCGAGCCGCGCATCGAAGAGCTGCTCACGCTCATCCAGGCCGAACTGCGGCGCAGCGGCTTCGAGGATTTAATCACCGCAGGTGTCGTGCTCACCGGTGGCAGTTGCAAGATGGAGGGTATGGTCGATTTGGCCGAAGAAATTTTCCATGTGCCGGTGCGTCTGGGCGTGCCACAACATATTTCCGGGCTGGTCGACGTGGTGCGCAGCCCGATCTATTCCACCGGCATCGGCCTATTGCTGTTTGGCCACCGACATCCCGACCGGTCGCGCAACGAGGCCAAACTGGGCGGTGGATTCAAGGGTATATGGGGACGCATGAAGAACTGGTTTCAGGGGAATTTTTAATAATGACTACATAACACAAAGGAGTTTGGTGCGGGGCAGATGTAGAACAAAGATTGTCTGGCAAGGGGTCTCTGTTTCATTCAGGAGATTCCTTGTGGTGCAGGATGCACCGCCATTTATAGGTCTTTAACGAGACTGTCGATCAATCAAGTTACAGGAGCGCAGACGAATGATGTTTGAACTAGTGGATACCTACACACCGAATGCCGTCATCAAGGTGGTCGGCGTGGGCGGCGGCGGCGGCAACGCGGTCGAACACATGGTGTCGGCGAATATTGAAGGTGTGGATTTTGTATGCGCCAACACCGATGCCCAGGCCCTGCGCAACAGCTCGGCGCGTACCACCCTGCAACTGGGCAACGCCATCACCAAGGGTTTAGGCGCTGGTGCCAATCCCGAGATCGGCCGCCAGGCCGCGATGGAGGATCGTGAACGCATCGTAGACATCATCCGTGGTGCCGACATGATTTTTATCACCGCCGGCATGGGCGGCGGTACCGGCACCGGGGCAGCCCCTATCGTGGCTCAGGTAGCACGCGAGCTAGGCATCCTGGCCGTAGCCGTGGTGACTAAACCGTTTCCGTTTGAAGGGTCGAAGCGCCTGCAAATAGCCGAGGAAGGCATCAAGGAGTTGACGCAGTATGTGGACTCACTGATTACCATCCCCAACGAGAAATTGCTTTCCGTGCTGGGCAAAAACATCAGCCTGCTCGAAGCCTTCAAGGCGGCCAACAACGTGCTGCTCGGTGCGGTACAGGGCATCGCCGAACTCATCACCCGCCCCGGCCTCATCAACGTGGACTTCGCCGACGTGCGCACCGTGATGTCCGAGATGGGTATGGCCATGATGGGATCGGGCTCAGCCAGCGGCGAGAATCGCGCACGTAAGGCCGCCGAAATGGCCATCGCCAGCCCACTGCTGGAAAACATCAGCCTGGCGGGTGCACGCGGCATCCTGGTCAATATTACCGCAGGCATGGACATGTCTATCGGCGAATTCGAGGAGGTCGGCAATACCATCAAGGACCTGGCCTCGGATAATGCCACCGTGGTGATCGGTACGGTACTCGACCCGGATATGCACGATGAACTACGCGTCACCGTGGTGGCGACCGGCCTCGGCCCCATCTCAAGGTCTTTGGAAGAACGGCCCGCCGTCAAACTCGTACACCGCGATAAGAGTGGCATGGTCGACTACGGTCAACTGGACCGCCCTACCGTGATGCGCAATCAGGCGGCGGCGGAGCGTTTTGCGAAACCGCAGGATTCCAACATGGATTATCTGGATATTCCGGCCTTCTTGCGCCGCCAGGCGGATTAGCGGCTGGCCCTACCTGTTATATAAAATAAATTGGCCCGCCGGGGGGCACGACTAAGGTGACGGTTGAATAGCGTGTCTTAAAAGCTTGAAAGACAACGGGATCAGCCACTTGCGTGACCGCCCGCTGGTGCCTGCGCTAGGCTCGTGCTATCATCGCCCGGAATATCTGAATTCAATCAGAGATCCCCTAACCGCCAGGCCAGAGAACAAAACCGCATGATAAGACAACGCACACTGAAAAATGTGATTAGGGCGGCAGGTGTCGGCCTGCACACGGGGGAAAAGGTTTACCTGACGTTACGGCCCGCCGCCGTCAACACAGGCATCGTGTTTCGCCGCACCGATCTTCCCACACCCATAGAGATTGCAGCGCGTCCGGAAAATGTCGGCGACACGCGTCTTTCTACGACTCTGGTGCAAGGCAATGTACGCATCTCTACGGTCGAACATCTGCTGTCGGCGCTGGCCGGACTCGGCATCGACAATGCCTACATCGACCTCAGCGCCGCCGAGGTACCGATCATGGACGGCAGCGCGGGGCCGTTTGTATTTCTTATCCAATCGGCAGGCATCGAAGATCAAAACGCCCCCAAGCACTTTATTCGCATCAAGCGCACGATACGTGTGGAAGATGGCGACAAATGGGCGCGCTTCGACCCCTTTGAGGGCTTCAAGGTCTCCTTCGGAATCGATTTCGATCACCCCGTATTTCGCGGCCGCCGTCAGGATGCCTCGGTCGATTTCTCCACCACCTCGTTCGTGAAAGAGGTCAGCCGTGCGCGTACCTTTGGCTTTATGCGCGACCTGGAATTATTACGCGACAAGAGCCTGGCCCTGGGCGGCAGCCTGGATAACGCCATCGTCATGGATGATTACCGCATCTTGAATGAGGACGGGCTGCGCTACGAAGATGAGTTCGTCAAGCACAAGGTACTCGATGCCATTGGCGATCTCTATCTGCTCGGACACAGCCTGATCGGTGCATTTAGCGGCTACAAGTCCGGCCACGAATTGAATAATCGCCTCTTGCGCGCCCTCACCGCCGATGAAAAGGCCTGGGAGCTGGTCACCTTTGACGATGAAAGTCGCGCCCCGATCTCTTACCGCCAGCCGGTATGGGCAACCTGACAACCGGAAAGGCAAACGTAAAGACACGGCTTACGTCGACGGTAGAGTCAAGTTTGCTTCTTTTCTCGGGTGTCTTTCCGCTGCCTCTCCGCCAACCTGAATAACACCGCCCTTAGGTTCGGATATTCAGTCGCACGAGCGGCGCTTTTCAGCACGGTTGCGGCATACTCAGAAAGAGTCAGCCGTTCCGCCGGGGCTGGCGGCAAGGCCTCGCTGAG
>JAYSPZ010000126.1:0-10882 GCA_043721815.1 Gammaproteobacteria bacterium
ATTGATGCCGAATCGCCGCAGGCCTTTATCGACACCGTGGTGCGCATCGCGCCGACCTTTGGCGGTATTAACCTGGAAGACATCGCCGCGCCGCACTGCTTCGAGATTGAGCAGGCCTTGATCGAGCGCCTCGACATCCCGGTATTTCACGACGACCAGCACGGCACGGCCATTATCGTCGCCGCAGGCCTGTTAAACGCCCTGGAACTCCAGGGTAAATCCATGGCGGACGCAAAGATCGTCTGTCTGGGCGCGGGCGCGGCGGGCATCGCCTCGATGCGTTTATTGCTCGCACTCGGGGCAGATAAACAAAATCTCGTGCTGGTTGACCGCCAGGGCGTGATCCACGCCGGACGCGATGATTTGAACAGTTACAAACAGGAATTCGCTGGCGTGAGTACACAGCGCACGCTTGCGGACGCCATGCGCGATGCCGATGTGTTTATCGGCGTGTCCGGCCCCGACCTCGTGACGGCCGACATGCTCAAGGCCATGGCCCCGCGCCCTATCGTGTTTGCACTGTCCAATCCCGACCCCGAGATCAGCCCCGCGCTTGCGCATTCCGTGCGTAGCGATCTCATCATGGCGACGGGACGCTCGGATTATCCGAATCAGGTGAACAATGTGCTGGGATTTCCCTACATCTTTCGCGGCGCGCTGGACGTGCGGGCCGTGCGCATCACTCAGGAGATGGGGATTGCCGCCGCGCATGCCCTTGCACAACTCGCACGCGAGTCCGTACCTGCCGAAGTATTAAAAGCCTACCGGCTTGACCGTCTGGAGTTCGGACCGGACTACATTATTCCCAAACCCTTCGACCCGCGCCTGATCGAACAGGTGCCGCCGTGCGTGGCGCGCGCTGCCATCGACTCAGGGGTGGCGCGGGCACCTTACCCGGCACATTATCGCGCAGAGTCCGGCCCCGCCAAACACCGTGCTGCGCGGTAATAATATGCCACCCATGAAATCTGTTCCGCACTCACGGACGGTATTCATCACCGTATTATGTCTGGTATTTTTTACGACGCTCGCGCACGCCGCGTACAAGCCGCGCGAGAATCGCTGGGCGGCGCAGGTGCAGGAAACGCTGCTGGTGGGCGATGCCGTCTGGCTCAAGGATGGCAAGGGGGTAAGGTTCTTTTCCATCTACACGGCGGCGAACGGCGCGAAGCCCAGGGGCGGCGTGCTCATCCTGCATGGCCTGGGCCTGCACCCTGATTGGCCGGAAGTGATCTCGCCGCTGCGCCGCGACCTACCCGAGCAAGGCTGGGCGACTTTATCATTGCAGATGCCACTCCTGCCCGCAGGTGCGCCGTTCACCTCCTTCGGCCCGATCTTCGACGAGGTCCCTGCCCGCATTCGCGCCGGCATCGAATTTCTGCGCGGCAAGGGTATCGAGCACATCGCGCTGATCGGTCATGACCTTGGCGCGACCATGGGCGCGGCCTACCTCGTGAAGAAACAGGATCCGGACATCGACGGCTTTATCGGCATCTCCATGGATGCCCCCACCATCAACAGCACCGTGAGTAAACTCGACCCGCGCCTAGACACCACCGTCTTGATGGGACAGCTCAAGCTGCCCGTGCTGGACCTCTACGGCAGCCTCGATATAAAAAGGATTACCGACCTGGCCCCACTGCGCGTTCAAGCCGCCAAGAAAGCGGATAATGCCGATTACAAACAGGTGCGCGTGCCCGATGCCGATCACTCTTTCACGAATCACGACAAAGCCCTGCTGGAAAATGTCGCGCACTGGCTGGATAATCACCTCGCGCCCTGATCATGAGCTACCACATCGTATTCTGTACCTGTCCCGACGCGGATACGGCCGGGACGATTGCCGATGCACTCATCGACCAGCACCTGGCCGCCTGCATCAACATCCTGCCGGGCCTGCGCTCGGTGTACCGCTGGCAGGATAAGCGCACGACCAGCGACGAGTGGCTGCTGATTATTAAATCCGCCGTTGCCGTTTATGCACAATTGCAGGCCGCGATTTTGGCGCTGCATCCCTACGAGCTTCCGGAAATTATTGCCGTGCCGATTACTACGGGCCTGCCGGCCTACCTTGACTGGATTGGACATGAGACCGATGACCGCTAAACTGAAACTATTGCTGTATGGTCTGCTGCTGGTGGCAATGCCACTGGCCTATGGCGCAAATCCCGATGAGCTATTACCCGCCGGGCAGGCCTTCAAACTGAGTGCCGAGTTCAAAAATGCGCAGACGCTCAGCGTACGCTGGGACATCGCCGACGGTTACTATTTATACCGCAAGCGCTTCGACTTCAAGACCGGCACACCGGACGTAGAGCTTGGCAGCGCCGTGTTCCCTGCGGGCACATTTAAGACCGACGAATTTTTCGGCAGGATGGAGATTTATCGCGATCAGGTCGTGATCGATATTCCGATCAAACGTATCGGCAATGGCGCGACAAACTTCCGGCTCACCACGGTTTCACAAGGCTGCGCGGATCTCGGCGTGTGTTATCCGCCGCAGACGCAAACGCTGACGCTCACGCTGCCCGGAGTAGATATCGATACAAATAGCGGCCCCAATGCGGTCAAGAATTTTTTTAACAAACTCGGCACCCGCTTAGGAATATCCAACCCGGAAAATAAATTCCTGGAACCGGACGAGGCCTACATCGCCTCGTTCACGGTACAAGACGGCAATACCCTCAGTGCGCATTGGGACATCGCCGACGGTTACTACATGTATCGCGATAAATTCGCCTTTCGGCTCCTCGATGCCGAGGGTGTACGTCTAGGCGCGGCGCAACTCCCGCCCGGCGAGTCCAAGACCGATGAGTTCCTGGGCAAGACCGAGGTCTATCACAATCAGGTGACGGTGTTAATTCCGCTGCTGCGTACCGATAGCAAAGCTACGCCGATCACGTTGGAGGCGACGTACCAGGGCTGCGCCGAGGCGGGCTTTTGCTATCCGCCGCTCACCAAGACGGTCAACCTCAGTTTGCCCGCCGTGCAGAAAGACTTGGCGCAGGACAACATTAACAACGTCCCGCTGATCTCCGAACAAGATCGCCTCGCGCAGGTGCTGACCGGCGGCAACACCACGCTGGCCTTATTGACCTTCTTCGGTCTGGGACTGTTGCTTGCATTTACGCCCTGCGTGTTTCCGATGATCCCGATTTTATCCAGCATCATTGTCGGACCCAACGCCTCCAAGGATCACGACCTCATCGTTACCACGGACGGCCACGGCACGTTTGCACAGCGCAGTACGGGCGGCACGCGCCGCGCTTTTACGTTATCGCTGGTCTACGTGCTCGCCATGGCGCTGACCTACACCGTGGCGGGCGTGATCGCCGGACGCTTCGGCGAAAATCTACAGGCCGCCTCGCAAAACCCGTGGGTATTGGGCAGCTTCAGCGCCGTGTTCGTGCTGCTCGCACTCTCCATGTTCGGCTTTTACCAATTGCAAATCCCCGCAAGCTGGCAGAGTAAACTCGCCGCGCTCAGCCACAGACAGCAAGGCGGCACGCTGATCGGCGTCGCGGTGATGGGCTTTTTATCCGCGCTCATCGTCGGCCCGTGCGTGGCCGCGCCGCTCGCCGCCACGCTGATCGTCATCGGCCAGATGGGCGACCCACTACTCGGCGGGGCCGCGCTATTCGCCATGAGCATGGGCATGGGCGTGCCCTTGCTGCTCATCGGCACCTCATTAGGTAAGTGGTTGCCTGGCAGTGGTGCGTGGATGGATACCGTCAAGGCCGTGTTCGGCGTGCTGCTGCTCGCCGTGGCCATCTGGATGCTGGAGCGCATCCTGCCCGCGACCATTACCTTGGTGTTATGGGCAGTGCTGCTGATTATCTCTGCCGTTTATATGGGTGCCCTGGACAGACTCGGCACGGATGCCGACGGCTGGCGCAAACTGTGGAAGGGCGTGGGATTTATTCTGCTCATTTACGGCGCGCTGTTATTGGTCGGCGCGGCGAGCGGCGGCAAAGACGCACTGCAACCGCTGCAAGGTCTTGTGGTCGGCAACACCGGCACCACCGCCGCCAAGACATTGCCCTTCAAACGCATCAAGACCCTCGCCGACTTAAATCAGGAAGTCGCCGCCGCCAGCAGCCAGGGCAAGGCCGTGATGTTGGATTTCTACGCCGACTGGTGCGTGTCCTGTAAAGAAATGGAAAAATACACCTTCTCCGATGCGGGCGTGCAACAAACTCTTTCAAATGTGGTTTTATTGCAGGCCGATGTCACCGCAAATGATGATGAAGACAAGGCCCTGCTAAAACATTTCGGACTGATCGGCCCGCCCTCGATCCTATTTTTCGGCGCGGATGGTACAGAGCGCAGCAATGCGCGTATCGTGGGCTTCCTTAATGCCGAACGCTTTCTCGAACATATAAAACAGGCACTTTCTTCTTAGCCAAGATATCCATATCGTTCGTTAGCGTGTTTCCCGAAAAGGGTACTATGTCCGACATGAACAACATTTCTATTGCCGCCATTCTTGAGCTTCCGGTACAGGAACGTATCCGTCTCGTCGAGCTTATCTGGGACAGTGTTGCGGCGGTTCCCGAAGCCGTGAAAATTTCGCCTGCGCTAAAAGTCGAGCTTGAAGCACGCCTGATAGAGTTCGAGGCAAACCCGGAAGCCGGTTATTCCTGGGGTCAAGTTAAATCCCACCTTAAAGATGGCACATGGGGTTCCGCCTAAAATTTTTTTCGCGAGCCTTGCGTGAAACTGGCGAAGCTCAAGAGTGGTACGAATTGCAGAGTCCCGGTCTTGGTGACGAGTTTGTCACTGCAATGGAGTTGCAGCTAAAACGGCCAGAGCAAGCTCCTCTGCTTTATGCTGAGGTAATTCCCAAGGTTCGCCGCGCTCTTCTTCCTCGCTTTCCTTACGGTTTATTTTTTCGGTGCGGGGCGATCTCGGTACATGCTTTGGCTGTATCGCATGATGCCCGCAATCCGAAACGCTGGCCAAAAATCCGTTAACCCTGCGTTCGAAAGGAACTCCGTAAAAGCGACGCGCCCCTTACCTTCACATTAGGCCCCAGAGTCACTATCCCTATGCCAGCAAATATCCAGTGCCTGAGTTGTGGTGCCGTATTTCTCGAAGCAATTGGACCCTGCTCGCAATGTGGCGGTCCAATTGAAGTATCGATCTCCCTCACCGGAGTCGAGGTGAAATGCATCGCGGGACAAGTCGGCACAGTCGCTGACAGCCCCACGTCTCTTGGCGGCCAACAAATTAGGTACGCAGCTCCAACCGGCTCACGATCCGATGCCTCAATGGAATGCAATCTGTTGACCCTCCAGGTCAAGCCTCCCATAGATGTAGGTAAGCTCGGCGAGCCGCGAGTCTTAGCCTGTGTCGTGGCTTACCTCGATAAGAATGGAAAAGAATCAGCCACTTTGCCGGCCACTGATCAAGCAGGTGAAGATGGTGTTTTGCAAATCTATGGTGATCGTGTCACCGTTCAAATCGTTACCGCAACACCAAGCGCATCGTTTTGGGGTCGGGTAGCAAAGGGCAGCGGAGAGGTTCAGGCCGAACTTACTGAGGCAACGGATTGGATTCACACAGCCATTGCTGAGAAAGCGAAGTTGTATCCAAAGGTGAACAAATCGTCCATGCTCCTTGCAGTCGATGTCGTCCATATGGGCGTGCTCGCAGGTGCTGTCCTCGGCACGCAATACCTGAAAACTCACGGTGATCCTTCAGCGCGCTTTGGTTTTGGTGCCGTATGGTTGGTTGGGCCAACTGAAAACCACATCCTCACTTTAGGCAGCAGCCGTTGGTAGTGTATCAATGCGGTCTAACCCACGTGGAGTTGTGGCAACACTATAGCAATCTGCTATCCTTGCCGCATGAAAGTAAATGAAATTTTGCTTATGTTAAAAGCAGACGGTTGGTATCTCGCTGCAACGCGAGGCAGTCATCGGCAGTTCAAGCATCCCGTTAAGAGAGGTCGCGTCACAGTGCCCGGAAAGCCAAGCGATGATTTAGCACCCGGCACGTTGAATAGCATACTCAAACAGTCACAACTAAAGGACTAATCATATGCGTTATGCAATCGTTGTCGAGAAAACGGAAAACAATTATTCGGCCTACGTCCCGGATTTGCCCGGATGCGTTGCTACTGGATTTTCCGTCGAAGAAACAGAGCGTGAAATGCGTGAGGCAATTGAATTTCACATCGAGGGGCTGATTGAAGATGGTTTGCCCATACCTCAACCAGCAAGCATCGTTGAATACCTTGAAATCTCGACCTAACCCTGCGCGATGCCCCTCAATTTAACTACATGGACCCCCCCTACTGTCAAGCAACTGCAATCTCTTCTGATCAGGTGTCAGACTGCGGCTCTACAGTCGGCCTGTTCATTAGACGGTCTCAATGTGGGCCCTTGAGTTAAACAGGCTCGTTCACCGGGGTTCCGCGCCATCAATGCCCGAGAGTATCCAGGCGTTCTTGTCCCTCCTTAATTCTATGATTTGCATCGATCAGCAGCGAACTTCGCGTAATTTTGGATAGTTACTAGACAAACGGTTTGGCTGAATGCACAATGGACAGGCCTTCGGCCAGCCCAGGAATAGAAATGTCTAAATTATTGGTATTGCATGGGCCCAATCTTAACCTGCTGGGCAGCCGTGAACCCCGCATTTACGGAAAAATCACCCTCGCCGCGCTTAATAAACGCCTGACAACTCTGGCAGGGACGGCAGATCATACCCTGGCCACATTTCAAAGCAACTCCGAATCGCAACTCATCGAGCGTATTCATGCCGCCGCGCGTGAATCCGTTGCCTTCATTATCTTTAATCCGGCTGCCTACACGCACACCAGCGTGGCATTACGCGACGCGATCATCGCCGTCGGCATCCCATTCATTGAGGTGCATCTATCCAATGTTTATGCGCGCGAACAGTTCCGTCGGCGTTCCTATTTTTCCGATATCGCCGTGGGTGTAATCAGCGGCCTGGGCGGGCTGGGTTATGAGCTTGCCTTGCAGGCCGCAATGCAGAGAATCACGCAGAAAAATAAGGCCAATTAATTACTAGCACGATTTTCAGATCCGGTTTGTAGGGGCGCTTATGGATATACGTAAGGTAAAAAAATTAATTGAATTACTGGAAGAATCGGGGCTTGCCGAAATCGAGATTCGGGAAGGCGAGGAATCGGTGCGTATCAGTCGGCATGGCCAAGCGGGGACGCAGGTTATGATGCAGCCTTCTTATCAGGCGGGCAGCTTCCCGGCGCATGTTGGCGGAAATCCCCCGCTATCCGCACAAGGCAATGTGACTCCCGAGGCCCCGGATCATACCGTAAACTCGCCTATGGTCGGCACCTTTTACGCAGCGCCCGCGCCGGATGCAAAACCGTTTGTCGAGGTGGGGGGGCAGGTGAATGTCGGTGATACCCTGTGCGTCATCGAGGCCATGAAGATTTTGAATCAAATCGAGAGTGACAAGGCCGGCGTGGTCAAGGCCGCGCTGGTGCAAAACGGCCAGCCCGTCGAATACGGCCAGCCGCTGTTTGTAATTGAATGAACTGTAAATCCCCTCTGTTGAATCTTTCCCATGCTTGAAAAAATCGTTATTGCCAATCGCGGCGAGATCGCCCTGCGCATCCTGCGTGCCTGCGCGGAGCTCGGCATCAAAACCGTCGCCGTGCACTCATCCGCCGACCGCGATCAGAAGCATGTGCGTCTCGCCAATGAATCCGTTTGTATCGGCCCACCACCATCCCAGCAAAGCTATCTGAATATTCCGGCAGTGATTAGCGCCGCCGAGGTAACCGATGCCGTGGCCATTCATCCGGGCTACGGGTTCCTCTCGGAGAACGCCGATTTTGCCGAACGCGTTGAGCAAAGCGGTTTTGTATTCATCGGCCCGCGCCCCGAGACCATCCGCTTGATGGGCGATAAAGTCTCGGCCATCGCGGTGATGAAAAAATACGGCATCCCCTGTGTGCCCGGTTCGGACGGCGCGCTGGGTGATGACCCGGACAAATATTTCGCGCTAGCGCATAAAATCGGCTACCCCATCATTATCAAGGCCTCGGGCGGCGGCGGCGGGCGCGGCATGCGCGTCGTGCACAGCGATGCCACGCTGCTCAATGCCGTTTCGCTGACGCGCGCCGAGGCGGGCAGCGCGTTTGGTAACGACAAGGTATATATGGAAAAGTTTCTCGAACGCCCGCGCCACATCGAATTTCAGGTGCTGGCCGACGAGCACGGTAACGTGATTCATCTGGGCGAACGCGATTGCTCCACGCAGCGCCGTCATCAAAAGGTCATCGAAGAGGCACCGGCACCGGGCATCACCGAAAAGGTGCGCAACGCAATGGGCGAACGCTGCGTGCAGGCCTGCCGCAAGATGGGCTATCGTGGTGTCGGCACCTTCGAATTTCTCTATCAGGACGGCGAATTTTATTTTATCGAAATGAATACACGTCTACAGGTCGAGCACCCCGTCACCGAGATGGTCACCGGCATCGACATCGTGCAGGAGCAATTGCGTATCGCCAGCGGTGAACGACTGCGCCACACTCAGAAGGGTATTCAGATACGCGGCCATGCGATCGAATGCCGCATCAATGCCGAAGACCCCTGGACCTTCGTGCCCTCCCCCGGCACGATCACGCAATTCCACGCCCCCGGCGGGCCGGGCATCCGCGTCGAGTCGCATATCTACAACGGCTATGTTGTGCCACCGTATTACGATTCGATGATCGGCAAATTAATCGCCCACGGCGAGTCGCGTAATAGCGCACTGGCACGCATGCGCACCGCACTCAACGAGGTCGTAATCGACGGTATCAAGACAAATATCGAACTGCATCAGGAGATTCTTAACGATGCCGCCTTTCAGGCCGGTGGGTGCAATATTCACTTTTTGGAAAAGAAGCTGGGCTTGTAACTATTGTTTTGCTGGTGCCGCTACGCTCGCAGAGCATCGGTAAAAATTATGCCTTGGACACAAATTACCTTTCACGTCGACTCCACGCAGGCCTTGCAGTTATCCGAATTATTGACAGAGGCGGGCAGTGTGGCGGTAACTTTGCAAGACGCTGTATCCGATGGCGTTGAAGAACCCTTGTACGAACCGCCGCTCGGCGAAACACCTTTGTGGCAAGCCACACGCGTGCTGGGTCTGTTCGAGGCCGGCATAAATGCCGATGCGCTAGTTGCCGAATTGAACACGACGCTAGGAGGAAATTTTATTGCCGGTGTCCGGGTCGAATACCTTGAGGATAAGGATTGGGAGCGTGAGTGTCTGGACAACTTCCGTCCCATGCACTTCGGCGCACGCCTGTGGATCTGTCCGAGTTGGCACACGCCACCGGACAGCGATGCGGTTAATTTGCTGCTCGATCCGGGGCTGGCGTTCGGCACCGGCACGCATGCCACCACTGCCCTGTGCCTGGAGTGGCTCGCCACCGCAAAGCTACAAGGTCTTGATGTGATCGATTACGGTTGCGGCTCCGGCATCCTGGCGATTGCCGCCGCCAAGCTGGGCGCACGCCGGATCTGGGCCGTGGATAATGACCCGCAGGCCGTGCAAGCCACGCGCGTCAATGCGGCAAAAAACGGCGTGGCGATATGCGAAGGCGAGCTCGATACGCAGGCCTCGTCCGACATAATCGTCAGCCCGCCCGATGCCGGGCGTGATTTTCCCGCCGACCTGCTGCTTGCCAATATTCTCGCCCTCCCGCTCATTGAGTTTGCCCCTTATTTTGCCACCCTCGTTCGTCCCGGCGGGCGCATTATTTTGTCCGGCATCCTGCACACGCAGGCCCATGATGTCAGCACAGCCTACTCAGCCTGTTTCTCCATGACCCGACCGGTCGAGCGCGACGGCTGGGTGCGCTTGGAAGGGCAGCGAAAATCAGCTAAGGTGTAGGTATGTATACTCAATGCCCCTATTGCGACACCCTGTTTCGCATCAGCATTTCCCAACTCAAGACGGGCCACGGCAAGGTGCGTTGCGGGCATTGTGGCAGTATTTTCAATGCCCTGCTAAACCTGTCGGAACAGATCCAGGAAATCCCGACGATCAATGATCGGGTCGAGCATCCAACCCGCGATAGCAGCATCGAAATTGCGTCACCAAGACCGCTACCCGAACCGGGCACATCGGACCTGATACCGGTGATAAGCACTACTCCGGCACACGTTACCGTCATCGATAATACCGATGACAACCACGCCAACATTGAACATGTCAAACCTGCGCTGGCCACCCCATCGCTCACTGGTGCCACCGTACCCGGTACTGGTGAACCCGACTTCACAACACATGCGCACGCCACGCCGGACAAATTAGAGACCACGGATACTCTGTCCATGAGTGCGACAAAGATCACGCCGGTATTCGCGCCTGAGCGGCGTTCCATGCCGCGTCTTACCGAAGCCGAACTTATAGCCTACGAGACCCTCGATACATTTCCGCCTGACACCCGAAAAAACTCCGTGTGGTTGACCATGCTGGCCTGGACATTCGGGGTTTTGACCTTGCTGACCTTATTGATTGCGCAATATGCCTACTTCATGCGCGAAGATATGGCCAAGTACCCGGCCTTGCGCCCAGGCATGGAAAAATTTTGCAGCGTGGTCGCCACGTTTGCCAAGTGCAATATACCGCTGCGGCGGGACCTTACCCAAATTGTAAAAGAGGACAGCTCGGTAGCCGCTCACCCCGAAGTAACGGATGCCCTGCGCGTCAACACCACGTTGGTCAACAAGGCTGACTTCCCCCAACCTTATCCGTACTTACAAGTAACCCTGAGCGACATCAACGGCACCGTGATCGCCAAACGCCGCTTTCATCCTAACGAATATCTGTCCCCGAATATCGACATCCAGAGCGGCATAAGCCCGAATACCCCGGTACCCATAGT
>JAYSPZ010000127.1:0-7532 GCA_043721815.1 Gammaproteobacteria bacterium
CTATCAGCCTCAAATGCTAATGGAAAGCGGGCGCGTCAGCGGCGCGGAAGCACTGCTGCGCTGGCAGCATCCTGGGTTAGGGGCCATTGCACCGGCCGAATTCATCCCGATCGCAGAGGATAGTGGCCAGATTCTGCAGATCGGGGAATGGGTACTGCGCAGCGCGGCTAGTCAGATGAAAATCTGGATGGACAGTGGCATACAACTAAGGGTCATGGCAGTTAATCTCTCGGCAGTGCAGTTCCGTCATCCCAACTTACCCGGCTTAATCACACAAATTCTCGACGAATTGCAGTTGCCGCCACAGTATCTGGAGCTTGAGCTGACAGAAGGTGTCGTAATAGATAACCCGCTCGGCGCTATTGCGATAATGGACAATCTCCACGAGCGTGGTATCCGTATGTCAATTGACGACTTCGGTACCGGCTATTCTTCACTGAATTACCTTAAACGCTTCCAGGTTTACAAACTCAAGATAGACCAATCCTTTGTACGCGACATTACCGAGGATACAGAAGACAGGGCGATCATTGCTGCCATCATCCGCCTGGCGGATGCCCTCGGCTTGCAAACCATCGCCGAGGGCGTGGAGACCGAAGCACAACTGGCGTTTCTGCGCAAACAGGGCTGTAACGAAATACAGGGTTATTACTTCAGTAAACCGCTAGCGGCAGACCAGTTCGAGGCATTCGTGCGGGAGAAGGCCCGGGTCGAGGGGTAGGGCGCGGGTGCCTTGCCCGAATGCGGGTGCGCGCGCGCAAAGGGGGCGCGTCTTGTATCTTGACATTTAACGGTCGCAGGCCAAAGGGCTACCAATACGATAGTGCCAGTCGCCCGACCCGCTTCACCGACCGCAATGGAGCCGTTGATACATGTGCAGGCGTGTAGTCCGTTTCCCGCCTACTTGGCTGATAGGCAAAATTGATCTTTTCCCTCCGCCCCGGTAAGCTCTCGCTCCTTTGATGTCTTTCGCCGCTAGGGGAACACATGCGCCAAAAACTGGTGGTTGGAAACTGGAAGATGCAGGGTTCCCGTGCGAGCGTGAAAGCGCTGATTGCGGGGATCAGGCAAGGCATGGCTACGATCAAGTCAGCCCGTGTGGCGGTGTGTCCTCCGGCCATATTCCTGCCTGAGGTTGAGGCGCTGCTCACGGGGTCGTCTATTGCCTGGGGCGCGCAGAATCTGTGTGATGAGCCTGCCGGCGCTTATACCGGCGAAATCTCGGCGGACATGCTGCTTGAGTTCGGCTGCCGTTATGTGATCGTCGGCCACTCCGAGCGCCGGGCCCTGTATGGTGAGAGCGATACGCTGGTGGCGCGGAAGTACGCGCAGGCCGCTAAAAGTGGTCTGATCCCTATTTTCTGCGTGGGTGAGCAACTGGCGGAGCGCGAGAGTGGTCAGACCGAGGCGGTAGTGGCCCGTCAACTGGATGCAGTGCTCAGTCATTCGGGTGTGGCGGCGCTGCGGCAGGGAGTGGTCGCGTATGAGCCGGTGTGGGCCATCGGCACCGGCAAGACGGCCACGCCGGAGCAGGCGCAGCAAGTGCATGCCTTCATCCGGCAGCGTCTCGCGGTACACGATGCTACAATAGCGAATCAAGTTCAAATTCTTTATGGTGGGAGTGTCAAGGTCGCTAATGCGCTTGAGTTATTCGGCATGCCGGATATCGATGGCGGCCTGATTGGCGGCGCTTCTTTAAATGCGGATGAGTTTTTGGCTATTTGCCAAGCGGCGGGATGACACGAATGGTTACTGCGTTACTGATGATAGATGTTTTGGTCTCCCTGAGCCTGATCGGCTTAATACTGATCCAGCATGGCAAGGGCGCGGACGTGGGGGCTGCCTTCGGCAGCGGTGCCTCGCAGACGGTTTTCGGCAGCGGTGGTTCGGGCTCCTTTCTTACGCGTGCGACCGCCGTACTTGCCGTGATATTTTTCGTAATCAGCCTGTCTCTGGCTTACTTATCGGGGCAGCGTACCAAGGGTCAAAGCGTGGTGGATAAGGCCGTGCAGCAGCAGGTTTTGCCGCAGGAGCCGATCACGGGATTACCCAAATCGGCCATACCCACGGATATGCCCGCTGCGCCGCCGCAGAATATTACGGTTACGCCAAAAAATTCTCAGGTTCAAGCTCCCCCGGCTAAGCCCAATGATGTGCCTACACCTTGATAGTTCAAGTATAAGCAAAGGAACCAGCCGATGTGGTGGAATTGGTAGACACGCCGTCTTGAGGGGGCGGTGGCGCAAGCTGTGCCGGTTCGAGTCCGGCCATCGGCACCAATTAAATAGTAGTACATATCAATGAGTTCAAAGCTCTAAATGATCGTGATGTCTAAATTTATACTCGTCTGCGTGGGCAATAGGTTTTTAAAATAAAAAAATAAATATATGATTCGCAGAAAGTACTTGTTGCGTACTGGTAAATTTTTAACTTTGATTGGGTGATCTAAATCTGTGCCGGGTTTTTCGATTAAATCCGTGTGCCCGGTTATCCCCATGAGGCGAAGCACTTGTTAGAGAATTACCTGCCCATATTAATTTTTTTGGTGATCAGCGTGCTGTTCGGCGTGCTACCCATTGCCTTGGGTTTTGTATTGGCCCCGCAACGTCCCGACAGCGAAAAGCTATCACCTTATGAATGCGGCTTCGCGGCCTTCGAAGATACGCGCATGAAGTTCGATGTGCGCTACTATCTGGTAGCAATCCTGTTCATCATCTTCGACCTCGAAATTGCCTTTCTATTCCCCTGGGCCATCGTGCTCGATCAAATCGGTCTGTTTGGTTTTATGGCGATGTTTGTGTTTCTGGGCATTCTCGTCGTGGGCTTTATCTATGAGTGGAAGAAGGGGGCGCTCGAATGGGAATAATGGGAAACCTCGCTTTTTTGCCCAATCCGGGGTTGCGGTGTTTCCTGCGCCATGCGGTCGTTTGCAACGCTGTGCCCGGTCTTGAACAAAAAAAAATGTCTTCCCGGAGTTCTTAATGGGCATAGAAGGTATTTTTGAAAAAAGCATCGTCACCACTACTGCGGACCAGCTCATCAACTGGGCGCGTGCCGGCTCGCTCTATCCGATGACCTTTGGACTCGCCTGCTGTGCCGTGGAGATGATGCATGCCGGTGCGTCACGTTATGACCTCGACCGTTTTGGTGTGCTGTTCCGGCCCAGCCCGCGCCAATCGGATGTGATGATCGTGGCCGGTACACTCGTCAATAAAATGGCACCGGCGCTACGCAAGGTCTACGATCAGATGGCGGAGCCGCGTTGGGTGATCTCGATGGGTTCCTGTGCCAATGGCGGTGGTTATTACCATTATTCTTATGCCGTGGTGCGCGGCTGTGACCGCATCGTCCCCGTTGATATCTATGTGCCGGGCTGTCCTCCCACCGCTGAAGCGCTGCTGTACGGAATTATTCAGCTCCAGAATAAAATCAAACGCACCAACACGATAGCTCGCTAGAGTTGCGCAAACCATGCCCGATACGCTAATGACTCTAGCCGCACGCCTGCAACAATGCCTTCCGGGCGGAATATCCAACCTCAAGGAAGTTGCCGACGAGACCACGCTGGAGATACCGCGCGACAAGCTGCTCGAAGTGTGCCGCATCCTGCGCGACGATCCGAGCCTGCGCTTCGAGCAACTCATGGATATCTGCGGTGTCGATTATTCCGAATACGGGCAAAGTTCGCGCGGTGTCATCGGGCTGATCGCGGAGGATGTAATCGAGTTTCCCGACTATCCGGAACAACCGTGGACCGGGCCGCGCTTTGCCGTCGTGTATCACTTGCTCTCGCTAACACATAATGAGCGCCTGCGTTTGCGCGTGTTCACCGATGATGAAACGCCTATAGTCGATTCGGTGATCGACATCTGGGCGGCGGCGAATTGGTTTGAGCGCGAGGCCTTTGACCTGTTCGGTATCCTGTTCGAGGGCCACCCCGACCTGCGTCGCCTGCTCACCGATTACGGCTTCGTAGGACATCCGTTCCGCAAGGATTTCCCGCTCATCGGCAATGTAGAAATGCGTTACGATCCGGAAAAAAAGCGCGTCATCTACCAGCCCGTTACGATTGTAAATCGCGTGCTGGTGCCGCGCGTGATCCGCCGCGATCACCGTTATGTTGTGGATAAACTCAAGGATGGGGGGGCAGCCAGTGGAGATTCGTAATTACACAATGAACTTCGGCCCGCAGCATCCGTCCGCGCACGGCGTGCTGCGTTTGGTATTGGAGATGGACGGCGAGGTCATTCAGCGCGGCGATCCGCATATTGGCCTGTTGCACCGCGGTACGGAAAAGCTTGCCGAGAGCAAGCCTTATAACCAAAGCATCGGCTACATGGATCGGCTCGATTATGTCTCCATGATGTGCAATGAGCACGGCTACGTGCTGGCCATGGAAAAGCTGCTCGGTATCGAGCCGCCGCTGCGTGCCCAATATATCCGCGTGATGTTCGACGAGCTCACGCGCATCCTCAATCATTTGCTGTGGCTGGGCGCACACGCCCTGGATATCGGCGCGATGACCGTGTTCCTCTATGCCTTCCGCGAGCGCGAGGACTTGATGGATTGCTATGAGGCGGTGTCCGGTGCGCGTATGCACGCGACCTATTATCGCCCCGGTGGCGTGTACCGCGACTTGCCGGACAGTATGCCGCAATACAAGGCCTCCAAGTGGCATAACCAGAAGGAAACCGACGCGCGCAATGAAAATCGCCAAGGCTCGCTGCTCGATTTCATTGAAGATTTTACCCGACGCTTTCCGAATTACGTCGATGAGTACGAAAGTCTGTTGACGGATAACCGCATCTGGAAACAGCGCACCGTGGGCATCGGCGTGGTTACGCCGGAGCGCGCGATCCAGCTTGGCTTCACCGGCCCCATGCTGCGCGGCTCGGGTGTTGAATGGGATCTGCGCAAGAAACAGCCCTATGAGGTGTATGACCGTCTCGACTTCGACATCCCGGTCGGTGTCACGGGCGATTGCTATGATCGTTATCTGGTGCGGGTCGCGGAGCTACGCCAGTCGAACAACATTGTCCGCCAGTGTATTGATTGGTTGCGCGTAAATCCCGGCCCGGTGGTGATAGACGATAACAAAATCGTACCGCCCAGGCGCGAGGTGATGAAGAATGACATGGAGTCGCTGATCCATCACTTTAAATTGTTTACCGAGGGTTTCTGCATCCCCGAGGGCGAGACTTATGCTGCGGTCGAGGCGCCCAAGGGCGAGTTCGGCGTTTACCTGATCTCGGACGGTGCCAACAAGCCCTACCGCCTGAAGGTGCGTGCGCCGGGGTTTGCACACCTCGCGGCGCTGGATGAAATGATACGCGGGCACATGCTCGCCGATGTCGTCGCCATTCTCGGCTCCCAGGATATCGTGTTCGGCGAGGTTGACCGCTGATGCCGCAAACCCAGATTAAACGCCCCGCCGACTTGCTCGCGGATGATCTGCGTGCGGCCATTGATCGCGAGGGCACCAAGTTTCCGCCCGAGCAAAAACGCTCCGTGGTACTGGCCGCCTTGCGCATGGTGCAGGATACCCATCAGGGGTGGTTGAGCAAGGAACTCATGGATGCGGTGGCCGATTATTTAGAGTTGCCGCCGATTGCCGTCTACGAGGTTGCAACCTTTTACACCATGTACGATTTAAAGCCCGTGGGCAGGCACAAGATCTATGTCTGCACGAATATCTCTTGTATGCTGCAAGGTTCGGGCGAAATAGTGCGTCATTTCAAACAGAGGCTAGGCATAGGCTTTGGCGAAACCACGCCCGACGGCAAGTTCACGCTCAAAGAGGCCGAGTGTCTGGCGGCCTGCGGCGGTGCGCCGATGTGCCAGATAGGCACAAATTACCATGAAAATCTAACACCCGAATCGGTCGATACGATTCTGGCCAGCCTGGAGTAACTGCGCGTGGCAAACGAAGTCTGCTTTCGTAATATGCATTTGCCGGAACCCTGGACGCTGAAGACCTACCAGGGCACGGGCGGCTATGCGGCCTGGCGGAAGATACTCGCGGAAAAGACGGCGCCCGACGACATTATCAAAGAGGTGAAAACCTCCGCCTTGCGCGGCCGTGGCGGTGCAGGATTTCCCACCGGTCTCAAGTGGAGTTTCATGTCGCGCAACGCGCCGGGGCAAAAGTACATCGTGTGCAATTCCGACGAGGCCGAGCCCGGCACCTTCAAGGATCGCGACATCCTGCGCTATAACCCGCACGCCCTCATCGAGGGTATGGCCATTGCCGGTTACACCATCGGGGCCACGGTGGGTTATAACTTCATGCGCGGCGAATTCGGCGGCCTGCCCTGCGAACGTTTCGAGGCTGCCCTCGCCGAGGCGCGCGCTGCAGGATTCATCGGCCAGAATATCCTGGGCTCCGGGGTCAACTTTGAGCTTTACAGCACCTTGGGCGCGGGGGCCTATATCTCCGGTGAAGAGACGGCGATGCTGGAGACGATAGAGGGCAAAAAGGCCTTTCCGCGCTTTAAGCCGCCGTTTCCCGCTACGTATGGCCTGTACGGGCGCCCGACGATTTGTAATAACACGGAGACGCTGGCCTCTATTCCGCTGATCGTGCAAAACGGCGGGCAATGGTTTTTGGATATCGGCAAGCCTAATAACGGCGGACCCAAGATTTTTTCGCTCTCGGGTCATGTGAACAAGCCCGGCAATTATGAGGTTCCCTTGGGTACCCCGTTTGCCAAGTTACTGGAAATGGCCGGTGGGGTACGCAACGGGCACAAACTCAAGGCCGTCATCCCCGGTGGCTCGTCGGTGCCGGTGCTGCCCGCAGAGGTGATGATGGACCTGACTATGGATTACGATTCGCTGGGCAAGGCCGGCTCCATGCTGGGCGCTGGATCGGTTATTGTCATGGATGATAGTACCTGTATGGTCAATGCCTTAGCGCGTATATCTCATTTTTATTATGAGGAATCTTGCGGACAGTGTACGCCGTGTCGTGAGGGCACCGGCTGGTTGTCGCGCGTGGTACATCGCATCGAACACGGGCAAGGCAAGGCCCCGGATCTGGATTTATTGGTCGACGTGGCCAGCAAGATCGAAGGGCGCACGATTTGTGCGCTCGGTGATGCCGCCGCCTTGCCGGTAGCCAGCTTTATTAAGCACTTCCGCGCGGAATTTGAGTATCACATCGAACATCAGAGTTGTATGGCGGGGACGGCTTAAGCCGATGCGTAACGCGCAATGATAGAGATCGAAATCAACGGCCTGCCCATCCGTGCCCGTGATGGTGCCATGGTTATCGAGGCCGCCGATGAGGCCGGCATCGCGATCCCGCGTTTCTGCTACCACAAGAAATTGTCCATCGCCGCGAACTGCCGCATGTGCCTGGTGGAGATCGACAAGGCCGGCAAGCCGCTGCCCGCGTGTTCCACGCCGGTCACCGAGGGTATGAGAATATTCACCCAGTCGCCCAAGGCCATCATGGCGCAGAAGGGCGTGATGGAATTCCTGCTCATCAATCACCCGCTGGATTGCCCCATCTGCGATCAGGGCGGGGAGTG
>JAYSPZ010000128.1:0-2535 GCA_043721815.1 Gammaproteobacteria bacterium
CGGAGACTCACATGATGGTCTCCCCGGCTGATCTTGAATGGGCTGATGTTTCGTCTCTGCCGCCTGGGGCAAAAGTCGCCGTGATCGAAGGCCCACTGAACGAAGCGGTAGCATTTACCTTCCGCCTGAAGTTTCCCGCCGACTATAAAGTCCCCGCCCATTGGCATCCGGCCATTGAGCATGTCACGGTGATTTCTGGCACCTTCAACATGGGCACTGGGGACAAGCTGGATCCGTCGAAAACCAAACCCTTATCGGCCGGTAGTGCCGCCATCATGCAGCCCAAGACCAACCATTACGCGTGGACTAAAGAAGAAACCATCATTCAGATTCATGGTATTGGGCCGTGGGCCATTAATTACGTTAACCCGGCGGATGACCCCAGAAAAAAATAGTACGGTAACGAACGGGGTTTGGCACGCAAGCATACGGCGCATAGTAAGCCAAGGTACCGCGCTGTTCTTTAACCGGCTATAATCCAGATATGGATGAACTTAGCCTGTTACAGCGTATTGCGGTTTGGACCTTGCCCGTCATATTTGCCATCACTGTCCACGAAGTTGCCCACGGTTGGGCCGCGCGTCGGCTCGGTGATCCTACCGCGATGATGCTGGGAAGGCTTACCTTAAATCCCCTCAAACACATTGATCCGGTTGGCACGCTCCTGGTACCTGCCCTCATGTTCATGGTGAGTCCATTCGTGTTTGGGTGGGCGAAGCCCGTGCCGGTGACCTGGCAAAACCTCAAAAATCCCAAGCGCGATATGGCTCTGGTGGCCTTGGCCGGGCCGTTTGCCAACTTGGTCATGGCGTTATTGTGGGGCCTGCTGATAAAGCTGGGCGTGCTGCTGGGCAATGATCTGGGCACCGTGGCCCAATTCATGGTCTTTATGGGTATCGCCGGTGTCTCCATCAATATCGTACTAATGGTGCTGAACATGCTGCCCATCCCGCCGCTGGATGGCGGGCGAGTGCTGTCGGGCCTGTTGCCCGGGCCGTGGTCGTGGCAACTGAATCGCCTGGAATCGGTCGGCTTTATCCTGCTCATCGTGTTATTGGTGAGTGGCGTGCTGGGCAAGATCCTCGGCCCTGTCGTCAGTACGCTGCAACAGACGCTGTACAACCTGCTCGCTCTGTAGAAGCCACGTCTTTGAACCCGGTCCTTACCCAATATCCACGCGTCCTTTCCGGCATGCGCCCCACCGGCCCGCTGCATCTCGGTCATTATCATGGCGTGCTCAAAAACTGGTTGCGGCTCCAGCACGAATACCAATGCTTCTTTTTCGTGGCCGATTGGCATGCGCTGACTACTCACTACGAAGACCCTGCGATCATCGCGGACAGCGTGTGGGACATGGTGATCGATTGGCTGGCGGTGGGCATCGACCCTGCGGCGGTCACTTTATTCATTCAGTCGCGTATCCCCGAACACGCCGAGTTGCATCTGCTGTTGTCGATGATTACGCCACTCGGTTGGCTGGAGCGCGTGCCCAGTTACAAAGACCAGCAGGAAAAACTAAAAGAAAAAGACCTGGCGACCTACGGTTTTCTTGGTTACCCCTTGCTGCAAAGTGCCGATATCCTGATTTACAAGGCGGGCCAGGTACCGGTGGGTGAGGATCAGGTAGCGCACGTCGAATTGACGCGGGAAGTGGCGCGGCGATTTAATTATTTGTACGGCCGCACGCCGGACTTCGAGGCACAGGCGGCGGCGGCGATCGGTAAATTGGGTTCAAAAAATGCCGCAGCCTACCAGGCACTGCGTAAACGTTATCAGGAGCAGGGCGATCAGGCGGCGCTTGAGCAGGCGCGTGCCTTATTGGCACCGCTACAAAATATTTCGCTGGTCGATCGTGAGCGCCTGTGCGGTTATCTGGAGGGCGGGGGGCGTGTTATATTGCCGGAGCCGCAGGCCTTGTTGACACCTACGTCCAAGATGCCGGGCCTGGACGGACAAAAGATGTCCAAGTCTTACGACAATACCATCGGCCTGCGTGAAGACCCGAAGTCGGTCGAGACTCGCTTGCGTACCATGCGTACCGACCCGGCGCGGGTGCGGCGCACCGATCCGGGCGAGCCGGAAAAGTGCCCGGTCTGGCCGCTGCACCAGGTCTATTCGAATGACGACACCAAGGCGTGGGTGCAGCAGGGCTGTCGCAGCGCCGGCATCGGTTGCCTGGAATGCAAGCAGCCTGTGATCGATGCCGTGCTGGCCGAGCTTGCGCCGATCCGCGCACGCGCCGCGGAATTGAGCGCCGATCCGAAGCGGGTGAAGGAGATTATCGCCGCCGGCTGCGCCACGGCAAGAGACGTGGCGCGCGAGACTCTGGACGAGGTGCGGCAAGCGATTGGTGTGTCGTACAGTTAGGTACTGGCGTTTTTTGTTAATCATTCATCGCTAAACTCAATGAACAATTCGCTAATCGAAGCAGCAAGCATTGAGGCAGAGACGCAGCCGGGGGCGCTGCCCTATGCCATCGTGCAGGGTACGGCGCTCATGCGTCTGCCGCGCGATCTGTATATCCCGCCGCATGCC
>JAYSPZ010000129.1:0-3363 GCA_043721815.1 Gammaproteobacteria bacterium
CCCGAGGCCCGCTTCGTGGTGTTCTATTGCGCGGATACAATGGACAACAGCGGGCATAAATATTATGAAAGCATCGATATGGAAGATGCCCTGCACCCGCAGACTATATTAGCCTACGAACTGAACGATAAACCGCTGCCCGTGCCCAACGGTGCGCCGCTGCGCCTGCGCGTGGAGCGGCAACTGGGCTACAAACACGCGAAGTATCTCATGCGCATCGAGCTGGTCGAAAATTTCGCGGACATCGAGCGCGGTAATGGTGGTTATTGGGAGGACGAGGGTTACGAATGGTATGCGGGGATTTGAGGGCTCGCGGCCACCGCAACCACATTACTCGCGCTCTTTCAGCCAGGCCTTTATTAAAATCAGTGCGCCCAGACCGCCCAAGGCCCAGCTTAGCACGGGTGCATTACCCAGCATCATGGGGCCATAGCCGTCCAGCCCCTTGATGATGGCGGCGCTGATGATAAGCGCGGCACCGATGATGGTGGTGAAGTTGCGTCGGCTGGCGCGCCCGATGTCGTGGCGTAACTGCTCCAATTGCGCGGACTTCCATTCCACCTCCAGTTTTCCATCACGCGCCGTTTGCAGAACCTCGTGAATCAGCAAGGGGATATCCGGTAATTTCTCCGCCCAGTGCGGGGCGTTTTCGCGCAGGGATTTCAGCAAGGCGCGCGTGCCGACCTGCTCGCTCATCCAGCGTTCTAAAAACGGCTTGGAGGTCTGCCACAGATCGAGATCGGGATACAACTGACGACCCAGTCCTTCAATATTAAGCAAGGTCTTTTGCAACAGCACCAACTGCGGCTGTACCTCCATATTAAAACGCCGCGCGGTTTGAAACAGGCGCAGCAATAAATGTCCAAAGGAAATATCCTTCAGCGGGCGCTCAAAGATCGGCTCGCACACGGTGCGTATGGCGGACTCAAATTCGTCGACACGCGTGCCCTCGGGGACCCAGCCGGCATCTACATGCAGTTGCCCCACACGCCGGTAATCGCGATTGAAAAAGGCCAAAAAATTTTCTGCCAAGTAACGTTGATCCTGCTTGCTTAGTGTGCCCATGATGCCGAAATCGACGGCGATATACTGGCCTTGCGGCGAGACAAAGATATTACCGGGGTGCATATCGGCATGGAAAAAGCTGTGTACGAATACTTGCGTAAAAAAGATTTGTACGCCGCGCTCGGCGAGGTCTTTAAGGACGATGCCTTGCGCGACCAGCGCATCGATGTTACTGATCGGCGTGCCGAAGATACGTTCCATGACGATCACGTTGCGGCGCGCGAGCGGCCATTCTATTTCGGGTATGTAGAGTAACGGTGAGTTTAGAAAATTGCGCCGCAGTTGGCTGGCATTGGCCGCCTCGCGCATTAAATCGAGTTCATCGAGGATGGTCTTCTCATATTCGGCCACCACCTCGCGCGGGCGCAGGCGCTTGGCCTCCGACCAGTAGCGCTCGGCCAATTCGGCGAGCGTATAGAGCAGACCGACATCGCGACGGATCACCTTTTCGATGAATGGGCGCACGACCTTGACGATGACCTGCCGACCATCGTGCAGGTGAGCAAGATGCACCTGCGCGATGGAGGCGGAGGCAAAGGGAGTTTCATCAAAGGACTGAAACACCGCGCCGACCGTTTTGCCGTAGGCCTGTTCGATGATGGCGCGTGCAATGGTGCCCGGGAAGGGCGGCACGCGATCCTGGAGCAGCGCTAGTTCCAGGGCGATATCTTCGGGCAAGAGGTCGGGCCGCGTGGAGAGCATCTGGCCGAATTTGACGAATACCGGGCCGAGGTCTTCGAGTGCCTTGCGGATGCGCACCGCACGCGGAAGCTGTGCGCCACGCAGCCAATACCAAGGCAACACATAGAGCAGGAATCGCACGGGGCGGAACAGATGGGTGGCCAGTACAATCTCATCGAGGCCGTGGCGGATCAGGATGCGATTAATGTGCAGCAGGCGGCGCAGTTGGCCGATGCGGATCAAGCTCCGTCCCCCTGCGGCTTTGCTATTTTGTCTATTAAACGGAGGATGCGTTGCTCCATGCGTTCGACATCATCACGCAAGGTATCGACCGCCTGGAGAAAATCATTCATCTCGGATGGCGTAGGCAGGTTGCGGATTTCCTCTTGCTGATACTCGGCGAAGTTCTGCCCTAAAGTTTCCAGCGAGTGCGTGCCCCAGGCATGCGCCCGACGCACCACATTGCCCGCTTGATGGGCGAGCACGTCGCCGACTGTCTGGGAAAGCAGATCTTCCCAATCGATGTCGATGGCATCGAGGATCTGTTTGATGCGCTGGCCCAGCTCTACATCGCCGCTGATTTTAACCGCGCCCGCAAAAAAACTTTCCGTCGCGGCAGCGCCACCCTGTCTTTGTCCTCCCAAGCACAGCAGCGCCCAAGGTGTGCCGCGCAGTGTGGTATCGGGCGCAGCGTCATAGTCACGACGCACCTGCACGCCATCGGGGCCGGGTAATAAAAAACAGCGCCAGGCCAAGCCCTCGAATTCGATGGCGATGACCTTGCCCTTGAGTTCCGCCAGGCGCGGCAAGACCGTAGGGTCCAGGCGCAGATAGCGATTGAGTGCGCCCTCCAGGGCGGCTATCAGGCCTTGCGTGATGGCTGTGGGCATGCTCAAGAAATGTCCTTGCCGAACTCAGCCGGAATTTCTTCGAACATCGTGGCGGACTCGTCGTAGATCACGACCACGCTATTGGCGATCTTGTCGTGGAAACCTTGCTTGCGTTTATCCCAGGCTATCCATAGCAAGCCCAGCATGAAGGGTACTATGGAAACGAAGTAACCCAGGTACCGCAATACGGCGCGTCCGATGCTGAGCGGTGCGCCAGTTTGGGCGTGGACAATGTGGCAACCGAGTAAAAGTTTGCCGGGTGTGCCGAGAAATCTTACCCAGAAAAACAGGGTTAAGGCGACGGGGAGCAATTGTTCGATCAGTACCGCGCCAATGCCATAAACCTCAAAAACCCCATGCTCGCCAAGCTTCCAATGGAAGTAGGCCGGGCCATACAGCAGATAGGCGATGATGGCCAGCAACGGCAGGAGTAATAGTGTGTCGATGACGCTTGCTGCCACGCGTCGCCAGAAGCCTGCGTAGCGGGTATTTTGGTCAAACTGTATGCGCACAGTCATAGCTTGTACCCCCGATGCAGGGCGACAATACCGCCGCTTAAATTGAAATATTCGCAGCGCTCGAAACGGGCATCGTGCATCATCTGTTTGAGTTCCTTCTGATCGGGGTGCATGCGTATCGACTCGGCAAGATAGCGGTAACTGTCGGCATCTTGCGCGATCAATTTTCCCATCAGCGGCAGAAGTTTGAAGGAATACAGATCGTACAG
>JAYSPZ010000130.1:0-2266 GCA_043721815.1 Gammaproteobacteria bacterium
TTTATTCTCATCTTTTTAACATGGGTTTATCTGGCCTTCGCGCACCGCCCAGAGATTGCGGGCATCCTTTACGGCATCAAGCCTGCCGTGGTTGCCATCGTCGCGTTCGCCGTTTATCGGATCGGCTCGCGTGCGATTACTAGTACGGTGATGTTGCTCATTGCGCTATTCGCCTTCGCCACCATTTTTACATCCGGTCTGCTCTACCCATCAGTAGTCACGTTTCCTTACATTATTTTCGCCGCCGCCCTGATCGGATACATTGGCAGCCGCATTGCGCCGGATAAATTCAAGGCAGGCGGTACACATGGCATGTCGAATAAACACTACGGCCCGGCCTTGATCGATGATGAGACAATAGGTGCGGCACACACGCACTTTGCCTGGAAACGGATAATCGTCTATGCATTAATCGGTGTGCTCTTATGGGCGACGGCCATCGTCTTGCTGACTGTCTGGCAAGGATGGCACGGCACGCTTACGCAGATCGGCTGGTTTTTTACGAAGGCTGCACTGCTAACCTTCGGCGGCGCTTATGCTGTTTTACCTTATGTATATCAGGGGGGCGTAGAACACTATCACTGGCTCACGGCAACACAGATGATCGACGGCCTCGCACTCGGTGAAACGACACCGGGACCGCTGATTATGATCGTTGCCTTCATCGGTTTTGTTGCAGGTTGGACACACCAGGTGCTGGGTGCCGACAGTCTGGCTCTGTCCGGAATAATTGCCGCCTGCGTTGCCACCTTTTTTACCTTCCTTCCTTCGTTTATTTTTATTCTGGTCGGCGCTCCTATCGTTGAGGCGACCCGCCATAATATCAAACTGACCGCTCCTCTTAGCGCGATCACCGCCGCAGTCGTTGGCGTAATTTTAAATCTGGCCGTTTTCTTTGCCGGGCACGTCTTCTGGCCCCAAGGCGGGAATGGAAACCTTGACTGGCTCGCAGCATCAATGGCTCTATTTATCTTTGTGGGCTTGTGGCGCTTCAAATGGGGCATTATTCCCATGATACTTGGAAGTGCAGTGTTTGGTCTTTTGCTCACGCTGGGAGCGGCTATCAGCACCCACCAGACCGATGAAATGCAGGCCAAGAACCTGCAACTTGTCTTGCCACGTAGCCTGCACGGCACCTACACGGAAGTGCAGCAAGCATGGCTGCTGAACGTATCCGGATTCACTGCCTTGGTGCGTGAACGACAGAACGCCTAGAGAATGATGGGTTACGCTTACGCTCGACCTAATTTCTATGTGTGATAGTTCCTAGGCTACGGAATTCAAACGCATGATGCGGAGGAAGATCGACTTATAATCACCCTCTCGTCACCAATTTATACAGATCAAAGCCGGTGAAATCTCTATGCCGCTGCACCAAGGAACGCGGGCTGCTTCCTGAATAATTTACGGAGATAACCCCGGAGGGCCACCTTGGCATCCTCACTTTTCAATTTGTCCGCCGGGTAATTACTTCTCGCACCACAAGCGGGAGATTTAGTCCTCACCGAGCGGTTGTGGATTTTTAACCCTGAGGCTATCGGCCCATTCTCGGGCAAAATCGCGCTGTAAATAACTGTTCAGGAGAGCGGTGAAGCTGATGGTGGTGAGCGCCCCAAGGCCTGCCAGCACCATGTCCTTTTGCGCGTCCCATATATCGCCTTGTGTGCCGAGATAGGCGATGCCCAAATCACCGCCGAAAAATTCCGCCGCGCCCCATTCGAGCAGTTCGAAAATCATGGAAGTGGACATGGTGAGGTCAAGCGGCAGGAAATAACCCCAGAAACCGCGTACCTTCGCAATGCGCAGAAACATCTCCCGGATCGGATACGCAAGCAGCAGGCCGTAAGAGAAATGCACAAAGCGGTCAAAATGATTGCGCTCCCAGCCTACTGCATCGTTCAGCGTGCCGCCGGTGAGGCTTTGCAGCCATGCATCGTAAGGCACCTGGACATAGGTGTAGTGCGCACCGACGGCATGCAGTGACAGGAACAGAAAGATCAGCGTATAGGACATGCGCGACAGCAAAAAACGCTTATAACTGAGCGCCAAAATCATGATAGCCAGTACTGTCAGCACATTCTCCAGCGCCCAAGCCCTGCGGTCGTAGGGCGCTATCGCCAAGAGCAGCCATTCGACCAGGAACAGCCCGCCGAGCAGATATAAATAGCGATGATGCGAGAGGGTCATGGCGCTCTTAATGCTCACATACGCATCATCACGGCTTCACCAAAACCGCTGGTACTCACGCGCGTCGCGCCGGGCATGA
>JAYSPZ010000131.1:0-3617 GCA_043721815.1 Gammaproteobacteria bacterium
TCGGCAGGCTTACATAAGCTGCATAATTATAAAGATAATTACAAGCTACTCCGGGCTGACAGGTTTAGGCATCCCCTGCGGTGTTCGTTAGTAAACCGGGTGTTTTCTTGAGCCTAATTTAGTACCCCGGGGATTGTGTTTACCGATGTTGTTGTGCAAGCCCGCTCGGTCAAGGCCGTAGCGAGAAGCCTGATACATCGCCGCAATTCCCACCTGAACCACTGGTTCAAGGGCGAAGGTTTACGACGGCGCATGCGGGGGGTGTCTATCTTCATTGTGTCCTCACCTTGGCTTTTCTTTTAACATTTCATGACCTCACCCCTAGAACTGCGTGCCAGCATGCGTAGGCAACGGCGCACGCTCAGTCAGGACGCGCGTGAACAATGTTCCGAGGATGCGGCGCGGCGCTTTGCCGCAACGCGCCGCTTTCGTTGTAGTCGGCATATCGCCTGTTATCTGGCGAATGACGGCGAACTTGATCCGCTCCCGCTGATGCAGCGGGTCTGGGCCGCACGCAAGACCTGTTATCTTCCCGTACTAAGCGCACTTCCCTCACAACGTCTGTGGTTTGCGCCCTACCGCGAGGGCGACACGCTGGTTTATAATCGTTACGGTATTTTGGAGCCTGACGTGCCGGTAAGCGAACTGGCGAGCGCGTGGATGCTGAACCTCATCGTGGTGCCCCTGGTGGCCTTTGATAGCGGGGGTAATCGTCTCGGGATGGGCGCGGGATTTTACGATCGCACCTTTGCCTTTTTGAGGTACCGCCAGCGCTGGCAGAGTCCGCGACTGTTCGGGCTTGCCTACGAATTTCAGAAGGTGGCACGCATTCAAGCCGAAAGCTGGGATGTGCCCATGCAGGGTGTCATCACCGAGGCCGGTCTGTATCTTCCACCTTAAAAAATTTCAGCACTATGAAGCACGGCACACCCAATGAACGCTAAGGAATTCGCCAAGCGCCGCAGGCAACTGATGCAGATGATGGATAAGGACACGATCGCCATCATCCCCACGGCCCCGGTGCATTTGCGTAACCGCGACGTGGAATATGCCTATCGCCCCGACAGCGATTTTTATTATTTGACGGGATTCCCGGAACCCGAAGCCGTGGCCGTGCTCATCCCTGGGCGCACCCAGATGGGCACGGGCAAAAAGGCCGAGTACATTTTATTTTGCCGCGAGCGCGATCCGCTCATGGAAACCTGGAACGGCCGCCGCGCGGGACAAGAGGGTGCCTGCGCGCGGTACGGCGCGGACGATGCCTTTCCCATCGCGGACATCGATGAAATCCTGCCGGGCCTGCTGGAAAACAGTGAGCGCGTGTTTTACACCATGGGCACTCATCCAGAGTTCGATCAGTCCGTGATGAACTGGGTGAATCAGATTCGCCAGAAATCGCGTAGCGGCAGTCAAGCGCCGCATGAATTTGTCGCCCTGGATCATCTGGTGCACGAGATGCGCCTCTATAAAAGTCCGGCCGAGATCAGGGCCCTGCGCCGCGCCGCGCAAATCTCCGCCGCTGCGCACCGGCGTGCCATGCAGGCTTGCCGTCCGGGACTCCTGGAATATCAGATCGAGGCAGAGTTGCGTTATGAATTCATGCGCTCCGGCAGTCCCGCGCCCGCCTACAATCCCATCGTCGGCGGGGGTGCGAACGGCTGCATCCTGCACTACACGGAAAATAACGCAGTGCTGAATGACGGCGATTTATTGCTGATCGACGCGGGTGCGGAATTCGATAGTTATGCCGGCGACATCACGCGTACCCTTCCCGTCAACGGCCGCTTTACCCCGGCGCAACAGGCGGTTTACGAGGTCGTGCTGGAGGCTCAGTCGGCCGCGATTGAAAAGATACGTCCGGGTAATCACTGGAACGAGCCGCACGAAGCGGCGGTGCGCGTGCTCACACAAGGCATGGTGAAACTCGGTCTGCTCAAGGGCAGACTGCCCGCGCTTATCAAGAACGGTGCCTACAAGCGATTTTACATGCACCGCACGGGTCACTGGCTGGGCATGGACGTGCACGATGTAGGCAGCTATAAATTCGGAGACACTTGGCGGGTGCTGGAGTCCGGCATGGTCATGACCGTCGAGCCTGGTATTTATATACCGGCGGGCAGCAAGGGTGTGGCGAAAAAATGGTGGGACATCGGCATCCGCATCGAAGACGATGTGTTGGTGACCAAGCAGGGCTACGAAATCCTCAGCATCGACGCGCCCAAGACGGTGGCCGAGATCGAGGCCGTGATGGCCGACGGCCGCAGGCACTAACGGTTCAGCGTTGAATACCGACTACGACATCATTATCATCGGCGCGGGCATGGTCGGCGCGAGTCTCGCCTGCGCTTTGGGTGGGCAGCCGCTGCGCATCGGGCTGATCGAAGCGGTATCCTTCAGCGCCGACATTTCCGCTGCCAAGCAAGCCAATTATGATGCCCGCACCACGGCGCTTTCCTACGGCACCAAACGCATCTTCGAGGGCGTTGGCTTATGGAATAATCTGGCCGGACACGTAACACCGATTAAAAAAATTCATGTCTCGGATCAGGGCCATTGTGGTTTTACGCGCCTGGATTGCGATGAGCCGGGGATGGCTGCACTCGGTTATGTGGTGGAGAATACGGTATTGGGAAGAGTGTTTACGGATACCCTCAAAACCCTGCCGAATGTGGAATTGATCTGTCCCGCACGGGTCGAGCATATCGCCATTGATGTTGAATGCGCACAAGTGGAGATCAGCTTGCAGGACGGCAGCAAGCGCGTGGCCACGGCACGCCTGATAGTACTTGCTGACGGCCGCAAATCGACCGTGTGCGAACGCTTGGGCATATGCGCCGTCGAACGGCATTACGGCCAAAGTGCGGTGATTGCAAATATTTCCCCCGCGCATCCGCACAATAATGTGGCTTACGAGCGCTTCACCAGGGGCGGCTCGCTGGCCTTATTACCGATGAGTGAAAATCGCTGTGCCGTGGTGTGGAGTTTGCCTGATGAGCGGCTGGATTCGATCATGGCCTTGAGTGAGGTGGATTTTCTAAGTGCTCTGCAAATGCAGTTTGGCTGGCGCCTGGGCAAATTGCTGCACGTCGGCAAGCGCCATGCCTATCCGCTCACATTGACGCGCACGCAGGAATTGATCCGCCCGCGCCTGGCCTTGATCGGCAACGCCGCGCACACCTTACATCCTATCGCCGGGCAGGGCTTTAATCTCGGGTTGCGCGATGTGGCGGCGCTGGCACAGGTGCTCGTCGATGCCGCCAGGCAGGGACAGGAGATAGGCGATCTGGGCGTATTGCAGGCGTATGCCGATGGGCGCCGCCGCGATCATCGTCTCGTGCCCGGCTTGACGGATAGCTTGGTAAGTATTTTTTCCAGCGACTTTGCCCCGCTGGTCGCCGCGCGTAATCTTGCCTTAGTCGCCCTTGATATAGTGCCCTTGGTCAAAGGCGTGTTTGTCCGGCAGGGTATGGGGATGCTCGGCCGACAGCCCCGACTGGCACGCGGACTGCCTTTATAATCATGCAAGCGGCATTAAATCCGCGCATCGAGGTAATCAAGAATAGTTTCGACGTTGACGATGCCGTTTTTCATGGCCTGATGGCGCTGGGCGTACTCAA
>JAYSPZ010000132.1:0-2649 GCA_043721815.1 Gammaproteobacteria bacterium
GCGCCTGATTGCCGAATCCGCACTATCACGCACGGCCCTGCAATGGATGCCGATTTATACCGATTTGGCGACGATCATTGAGCATGCCTGGTGCTGGGAGCAGAGACACGCCCACTTAATGGCCGAGGCGCACGGCAAAAATCCACAGGTGTAAAACATTTCTTGCGAGTTGTCGCGTACTCTGGGCTTCAGCCAAACTTTTTCACGCCGGTTTTCACCTGCCGCAGCAATTCAGGGAGTTTTGTTTTTGCTTCATACGAACCAATTTCGATTTAAAATCAACGAATTTTATTCTGCGACACAAACGCAAGACCCCTTACTCCACCGTTACGGATTTGGCGAGATTGCGCGGCTGGTCAATGTCCGTGCCCTTGAACACAGCGGCGTGGTAGGCGAGTAGTTGCAGCGGGATGGTGTAGATAATCGGCGAGACGCAATCTTCGCTGGGCGCGACGTTTATCACCTGCACACCCTGCGTGGAGTGTACGCCCGATGCGCCGTCGGCAAAGACGAACAATTCACCGCCGCGCGCACGCACCTGTTGCAGATTGGATTTCAGCTTTTCCAAAAGATCGTTGTTCGGCGCTACGGCGATCACGGGCATGTCGGCATCCACCAGGGCGAGCGGGCCGTGCTTCAGCTCGCCGGCGGGATAGGCCTCGGCATGGATGTAGGAAATTTCTTTCAGCTTGAGAGCGCCCTCCATGGCTACCGGATAATGGGCGCCACGACCTAAAAACAGGGCATGGTGTTTATCGGTAAACTGTTCGGCCAGGGTTTTAATTTCATCGTTGAGTTCGAGAATTTTTTCGATCTGCGCGGGCAGGCGCACCAGCTCGTGGACGATTTCCGCCTCAAGCTCGGGACTCATGCCCTGTCTACGGCCCAACACCGCGACGAGCAAAAGCAGCGCCACCAATTGCGTAGTGAAGGCCTTGGTCGAGGCCACGCCGATCTCGGGGCCGGCGTGCGTCAGGAACGCAAGATCAGCCTCACGCACCAGCGGGCTTTCCGCCACATTGCAAATGGCCAGCGTGTGCCCGAGACCGAGGCGTTTGGCCTCGCGCATCGCGGCAAGCGTGTCGGCGGTTTCACCGGATTGCGACAGCGCTACGATGAGGGAGTTGCGCCTGACCACCGGACGGCGATAGCGAAATTCGCTCGCCACCTCGGCCGTGCAGGGTATATTGGCCAGTGATTCCAGCCAGTAACGCGCGACCATTCCGGCGTGGTAACTGGTGCCGCAGGCAATGATGTGTACCTGTTCGATGCCATCAAATATAGCGCTGGCCTGCGGCCCGAAGGCGGCCTCCAGCACACGTCCTGCGCTGATGCGCCCTTCCAGGGTACGCCTGATGGCCTCAGGCTGCTCGAAAATTTCCTTGAGCATATAATGGCGGTAATGGCCGCGCTCCACGGTATCGGCGTTCAACTCACTGGTGCGTACCGGACGCTCGACTTCTACACCGGCTGCATTGATGATCTTCAGGCTGTCTTTGGTGAGTTCGGCTGTGTCGCCGTCTTCGAGAAAGATACAGCGCTGCGTAACGGGTATCAGCGCGGCCACGTCCGATGCGATGAAATATTCACCGATGCCCACACCGATCACGAGGGGGCTGCCGCGCCGCGCCGCGACGAGCCGGTCGGGTTCGTTATTGCTGATTACGCCCAGCGCATAGGCCCCGTCTAAATCGTTTACCGTAGCGCGTACCGCTTCGAGCAAACTTTTCCCGTCGCTGAGGTAATCATAGATCTGATGCACGACGACCTCGGTATCGGTCTCCGAGGTAAATTCGTAACCATCTTTTTTCTGGCGCTGGCGCAGCACCTCATAATTTTCGATGATGCCGTTGTGTACCACGGCGACGGTGTTGCGGCAGACGTGCGGATGAGCGTTCGCCTCGCTGGGTTTACCGTGCGTGGCCCAGCGGGTGTGCGCGATGCCGATGGTTCCGTGCGGCCTGGCCTTGTTTACTGCGGCCTCAAGTTCAGCGACCTTGCCCACCGCGCGGATGCGCACCAGGCTGCCGTGTTCATCGATAACGGCCGCGCCCGCAGAATCATAGCCTCGGTATTCGAGACGCTTGAGTCCTTCGATCAGAATGGGCAGCACATCGCGCTGCGCAACGGCCCCGACAATTCCGCACATAAATTAATCCTTGAATAAATCTAAATTTTTTTCTTGGGCCGCCGCCAATCATCTACCGTTTGTTGCTTAACGCGCGTCAGGCTCAATTTGTCCGCCGGCGCATTAGACGTAATAGTCGATCCCGCTCCGATCGTGGCACCCGATCCGATCTCCACGGGGGCGACGAGCTGCGTATCGGAGCCGATAAATACGTCGTCGCCGATAATGGTGCGATGCTTGTTCACGCCGTCGTAGTTGCAGGTAATAGTGCCGGCACCGATGTTGACGTTTTTTCCGATGCTTGTGTCGCCCACATAGCTCAGGTGATTGATCTTGGAGCCGGCTCCGACCGTGGATTTTTTCACCTCGACAAAATTGCCGATGTGTACGTCTTGCGCGAGCCGCGTCTCGGGACGAATACGCGCGAAGGGGCCGATGCGGCAACCGGCCTCAACGGATGCGTCTTCGATTACGCAATTGGCGAGGATTTCTACATCGTTGCCGATTTTCGCATTGCGTAT